>CAZHLB010000651.1:0-4311 GCA_964533005.1 uncultured Saprospiraceae bacterium | reverse complement strand
CCCCCCCCCCCCCCCCCCCCCCCCCCCCCCCCCCCCCCCCCCCCCCCCCCACTTCAACAATCATGTAATCATTTAATCATCAATCATTTAATCAAAACAGGAGCAAAAATCTCTTCCCGATGAAATCCTATCTCATCCTTCTCCTCGTCCTTTTTTCCTGCCGCCCTGAACTTGTCGAAATGCCGGCAGATAAAAACCTTTTACTCAGCTTGCAAAGCCAATTCCCCTCGGTAACCAGTGCTGTTAGTTTGAAAAATGTCCCGTCAGATTGCGGTTTGCCGCCTTGCGACCTTGTCATTCCCGAAGCGAATGCCGGGTTGCAAATTGCCGCCGACTCGCTTTGTCAGGCAGTTTATGGCTGCGTGGATTGCTGCATTGATGGAAAAGCGGCATCGGCTATTTTGTACGTGGAGCCGAAAAGCCCACCCTGCCCGGTGGCGCTCGAACTGCCAAGAGAATAAAAAACCATTTGACTTTTTTCAAAGGGGAGCGCCCGGATGCTGACTGCACCGGGCGCTTTTTTTTGGCAGTTTAAGTTAGTTGGCAACTTAAGTTACCGCCTAATTTGGGCTACGGCATACTCAGGTTTTGAGCCATTCCAAAGCTTGATAAATATCGGCAAGCCTAAGCTCGCAGCCGAGCGAGTGCAGGTAAATACTGGCGTCGAGGCGAGTTTCCGTTTTCACCCGTTGAATCCCGGCTGCTGGGTTTTCCAGGAAAATACTTTTCACCCAAATTTTTTCAGGCTCCACCAATAAATATTCCCGGAAGGACGGCAGCGTACAGTAATCATTGAACTTCTCCCCCTGGTCGAACGACCTGGTTTTGTCGGAAAGAACTTCCACCAGCAGCAGTGGATTGATGATGGCATCCCGGCGGGTTTTGCCTTTCGGGGTGACGTAAAATTGAGGCGGCTTTGCAAGCACTGTTACATCAGGATAGTGCCAGATGTCGTATGCTTCAATCCATGTCTTCATGTCGCTGTCCAGCACCAAAAAGGGCAGGTTGAGGGATTCGATATATGCTTTGAGCAGCGAATAAATCCCGCCCTTAATCAGGTTGTGCTCAATAAGTCCTCCTGACATTTTAATTAGTTTTCCATTTTGAAATTCGTGTTTCACCTCCGAGCGCAATTCCGCATCGAGCAAGGCTTCCGGGCTAATTGCTACATCTTCGGCGACTTCAAAAATTTCCTGCATGGTTGAATATTTTTAGCTGTTTTACTTTTGAACGGGACACGAATTTAGTTCATTCTGGCTGTTCGCACATTTCGCCGCTTAATTTTTCAAGCAGCGCCGCTTTCTGCCATAGCCTTAACCCAAACTTAATCTTGAGCTAACATCCCAAAAAGACTTTTGCGGCTTAATTGAAAAAGCACTGAATATGAATCTGCAAAAGTTCTTCTCTACCGCCATTCTTCTCGCCTTTCTGGGCACTCTTCAAGCACAAAACGGTAAGATTTACGGTACCATCACCGATGCCGTCACCAACGAAACGCTCATCGGCGCTACCATCGCCGTTTTGAACACCAGTCTTGGTACAACGACGGATATTGATGGCACTTACGCGCTTTGGCTCGTACCGGGTACGTACCAGTTGGAAATTTCCTACACCGGTTACCAGGCGCAACAAATCACCGACCTGGAAATCAAGGGCGACGAAAACCTGAAATTCGATTTCGCCCTGGGCACTGAAATGGAAATCATCGAAACGGTCGTCGTCACCGCCTCCGCCAAGCGCAATTCCGCTTCAAACCTGATGCTTTTGCAGCAAAAAAGCCCCGGCATCGTCACCGGCATTTCCGCCGACCAGATGAAGCTCTCGCCCGACCGCAGCACCGGCGACGTACTCAAGCGGGTGAGCGGCGCCAGCGTCCAGGAAAATAAATTCGTGGTTATCAGGGGTTTGGCTGACCGCTACAATTCCGCCCTGCTCAACGGGCTTTCCCTCCCCAGCACCGAGCCGGACAAGCGGGCTTTCAGTTTCGACATTTTCCCCGCCAACATGCTCGACAACCTCATTATTTACAAAACTTCCACGCCTGATTTGCCGAGTGAGTGGGCAGGCGGTCTTGTTCAATTAAATACGAAAGAAACCCCGCAGGAAGGTTTTGCCACGTTGAGCCTCAGCACTGCCTACAACTCGCAAAGCACCTTCAAAAACTACCAGTTTTACAACGGCGGAAAAACCGATTGGCTCGGCTTGGACGACGGCACGAGGGCTTTGCCAAAATCGGTCGAAAACTTATCCAAAGACGAGTTCAATGCCAACCAGACGCCCAACTCGCTTGAGTTTCCGAATGATTGGGCGGTGAAAACGGCTTCTTCCATGCGCCCGGCTCTTGGTGTGCAGTTTTCGGCAGGCAAGAGTTTTGGCAATTTGGGTATGGTTGGCGCATTGACCTACAATCGCTCGCCCCGCATTACCAGCGGCGAGCGCAGCGATTTTCTGGTTGACCTTTCCAGTTTGTACCAATATTTCGACCAGGTCTATCGCAATAGTGTCTCTGTTGGGGCGCTGTACAATCTCGCCTGGAAATCAGCCCGCAGCAAAATCCAGTTGAACAACACCTTCTCCACGACGGCAGAAGACCAGTTGCTCAACCGCCAGGGTCACGACAACGACTTAGCCAGTCAAATCCAGGCTTATTCGTTGTATTACAGAAGCAACCGTTTGTTTATCAGCCAGTTGATTGGCGAACACGCCCTGACGGAACGCCAAATCAAACTGAATTGGGGCATCAGCTACAACCGCAGCAACCGTGAAGTGCCGTCCTACCGCCGGATGATTTACAGCAAAAGCGACGACGCAGAAGCGAACGCCCCTTTTTACGCCTCCGTGCCTTCGGGCAGTCCTTCGCCGAATTTTGCAGGCAATTTCTACTCCGTTCAAGATGAATCCTCCCTCAATGGCAGGCTCGACGTGACGGTGCCTTATTTCATCAGCAGTCAAAAAGGCAGCTTCAAAGCCGGTGGCTTGGTGGAAGGCAAGGAGCGGGATTTTGACGCCCGTTTGTTCGGCTTTGTCTCTGGCAACCAAACTCCGCAGGAGCTTTTCACCCTGCCGATTGCCACCATTTTCGACCCGAAAAACATTGGCGACCAAGGTTTCCGCATGCGGGAATCCACCGACCTTTCCGATAGCTACGACGCTTCGTCCATGTTGGGCGCAGGTTATGCGATGCTGGAACAGTCGTTTTCCAACCGCCTTCGTTTCATCGGCGGTGTCCGGGCAGAGTCGTTTCAGCAAGAACTGAATTCCTTCAAAGTTTTGCGCCCGGATGAGCCAGTCAACATTGACACGACCTACTTGGACGTGCTTCCCAGCGCCCATTTCATCTTCGCTTTGAGCGACAGCGCCAACCTGCGGTTGGCTGTTGCCAAGACGGTCATCCGCCCGAATTTCCGGGAACTTGCGCCGTTAGCTTTCTTCGATTTCGAGTTGTTTGCCGGCGTGGAAGGCAACCCGGCATTGAAGCGCACCCAGGTTTGGAACGCCGACCTTCGTTTTGAAACCTACCGCCGGGGGGCGCAGTATTTCGCCGTTTCGTTGTTTTACAAGAAATTCAATCACCCCATCGAGCAAGTCCGCCTCGCAGGCACGAAGGCTTACAAGTGGGAAAACGTGCCCTCCGCCATTGACCTCGGCGCGGAGGTGGAAGGTCGCCTCAAGCTGACCCGGTTGGCTGGTTTTCTGCGAGACTTCATGGTTTTTGGCAACGTATCCTACATCTATTCGGACGTGGACGTGAGCCAAACTTCCGACAAACTCGAACGCCCGCTTTTTGGTCAATCGCCTTTCCTGGTGAATGCAGGTTTGAATTATTCCAACCCCGAACTGGGCTTCACCTCGACGGTGCTTTTCAATCGCATCGGTCGCCGGGTCTGGCTGGTGGGTTACGACCAATACCTGCACACTTGGGAAGCGCCCCGCAGCGTGCTTGACTTCCAGGTCACGAAGAAAGTCACCCAATTCGGCGAGCTGAAGCTGACCCTCGGCGACATCCTGAACCAGGAAGCCGTTTTTTACCAAGACCAGGATGACAGCGGCAAATTCGAGGCTGCAAAAGACACCAAAATCGCTGGGCTGAAATTTGGAACGAACGTGTCGCTGGGATTCAGCTATTCGTTTAGCAGGGGGTAAGAATTGGTTTTCTTTCCAAAAGCAAAAAAGGGAGTGTGCTTGCAGCACACTCCCTTTTTTGTTTTGGGATAAATTGGTAGCCGCGATATCTGCCGCCTGCCTGACGTCTGCAAGTC
Organism: uncultured Saprospiraceae bacterium; assembly: GCA_964533005.1. Lineage (GTDB taxonomy): Bacteria > Bacteroidota > Bacteroidia > Chitinophagales > Saprospiraceae > UBA6168. The sequence goes on along the minus strand of CAZHLB010000651.1, from coordinate 52 downwards.
GCTTTTGTCATCCTCGAAGAGGAACCGTCCTGTCCCACGCACGTCCCACGCA
>CAZHLB010000650.1:2702-4313 GCA_964533005.1 uncultured Saprospiraceae bacterium | reverse complement strand
CCACGACGGTCACCACCACCGCCGCCGCCGCCGAAGCCGCCTCTGGAGCCGCCGCCGCCGAAGCCGCCTCTGGAGCCGCCGCCGCCGCCTTCCCGGTTTTCCCTCGGTTCGGCTTTTTTCACCACGATGGTTCTGCCGTCCAGTTCAGTGCCGTCCAGTTCCTGGATGGCTTTGCGGGCTTCCTCGTCGTTGGGCATTTCCACAAAGCCGAAGCCTTTGGATTTACCGGTGAATTTGTCAGTGATGACGCTGGCGGAAGAGACTTCGCCAAATTCTTCGAAGACCTCTTTCAGGTCATCGGACTGAGTGTCGAAACTCAGTTTTGCTGCGAAAATATTCATCGAACAAAATTGAAAAATGAAAAAGTTGAGCTATTTGATGAGAAGCAAAATCATTCGGGGAAAACGACGATGGGAAGTAAGCAAGAATGAGGACTGAGGCAGGATTGCTGTCTTGCAGAGACTATGCTTGCCGGACTGTCGAATGCTAATTTTCCGGGTAATTGCTGATGCTAAACAAAAAACGTACTCAAAGAACGGCACAAACTTAAGCCAATAAAATTGAAAGCCAGTAGAAAAATAAATTTTCCTTTTCATAAAATTTTGGCGCCACCAATAATTCTCCTCTAAATCCGAACTCCTCTCCATCTTCGACCCCAACAAATCATGCAACCATGAGAATAATAATCGCCGTCTTCACTTTTATCTGCCTCACTTCATTTTGCCATAGCCAGACTGAAATCGCAAAGCCTTTCGTCCTCGGCATCACCGAAGAAATCCAATCCACTATTTTATCCGAAAAAAGAACCTTAAACATATACTTCCCCGAAGGCTACAACGCCAGCGACACCACAAAATACCCGGTCATCTATTTATTGGACGGCTCGGCGGACGAGGACTTTATTCACGTCGTCGGCATCGTTCAATTCAATACTTTTCCCTGGATAAATCAAATCCCAAAATCAATCGTGGTGGGAATTGCAAACACGGACAGGCGGCGGGATTTCGCTTTTCCAACCACCATTGAAAGCGAAAAAAACAGGTTTAAAACCACCGGCGGCTCCGCCAATTTCATCGCATTTATCGAGCAGGAATTGCAACCGCATATTGAAAAGAAATACAAGGCTAATTCCTCCAAAACAATTATCGGGCAATCATTGGGCGGGCTTTTGGCGACGGAAATATTGCTGAAAAAACCTGCCTTGTTCGATAAATATATCATCATCAGCCCCAGCATTTGGTGGGACAATGGCTCAATATTAAACTTGTCTTCTGAATTATTGGAAAGCGCATATTCCAGGCAGACGGATATTTATATCGGCGTCGGAAAAGAAGGACTTACGCCGAGCGAAACGCCTCGTGTGATGGAAGTGGATGCCAATCTTTTGGTGGAGAAATTGAGAGGGACAAAAAGCAAATCGGTCAAAGTCCATTTTGATTATTTGCCGGAAGAAAACCACGCTACCATATCGCATCAGGCGGTGTTTAATGCATTCAGGGTTTTGCATTAAAGTGTCGCCAAACTCCAGTTTGGCGAAGTACGTCTTCGCCAAAATGGGTGTTTGGGGCCCGGCGGGGTTTACCAAAAACCGCATGAAACAAAAATTTTAGT
>CAZHLB010000650.1:0-2692 GCA_964533005.1 uncultured Saprospiraceae bacterium | reverse complement strand
ACTGCTTTCTGGGTTTTCATTTAAAGGTCCCCCAAACACCTGTTTGGCTATGTAAGCCATCGCCAAACTGGAGTTTGGCGACACAAATGACATTCGTCTTCTCTGAGCCTTCGCCGACAGTATCATTTGTCTTTCTTTGCCCAAAAACTAAATGCTCCAACTTCGCCGCCTCTTTCAATTATCGCTATTTCTGTTGCCAGCCTGCGTTTTTTGCCAGCGACCCTACGACATTCCGGTCACTGCCGAATTCAAAAACACCCCGCTGCCCTCCATCCTTGCCGACCTCGAAAAGCAGTGCGAACTGCGCATTTTTTACCCCCCCGACCGCATCCCGGTCTATAAAATGAGCGTGAGTTTTGAGGAGGAGCCGCTGAAAAACGTGTTGCAAACCGTCCTTTTTGGCAGCGGCATGAGGGTCACCAATCTCGGTGAAAACCGCATCATCATTGCTCCGATGGGTGAAATGAACCGGAAATACATTGATGACCTCGTTGCCGGTTGGGAATCCGGCAAGTTGCAATCGCCCCTCTTGCAAGAATTGCTCGAAGAGCAGCGAACCCTTGGAAAAGACGCCCCGGTGGCAAATGAAAACACCCCGGTCATTTTGCGAGGCATCGTCACGGACGGCAGCACGGATGAACCAATCATCGGCGCCACGCTCATCGTGCGGGAATCGGGCGTGGGGACGGCGACCGACGAGCAAGGTAAATTTCAACTCAAAATCCGCTCAGGCAACTCCTCGATTTTAGTGGAATACGTTGGCTACCAGTCTGTTTTGATAAAAGTCAACGCCCTCGGCAGCGACAAAATCAGCATCCAACTCAATCCCGACCCATTCCAACTTTCCGAAGTTTTGATTGAAGCGGAGGCAATACAAGGCGGTGCAAAATCAAGCTCGACGGGTTTGGAAAAGCTGACGGTTCAGTCGCTCAAAGAATTGCCGGTGCTGCTCGGCGAGGCGGATGTTTTGAAAAGTTTGCTTTACCTGCCCGGCATCAGCACGGTAGGGGAGGGGTCGGGCGGCTTCAACGTGCGGGGCGGAAACGTTGACCAAAATCTCATCTTGCAGGAAGGCGTACCGCTGTTCAATCCATCGCACGCCCTCGGTTTTTACTCGGTTTTTAATGCGGATGCGGTGGAAAAAATCACGCTGTACAAGGGGCACGTCCCGGCGCAATTTGGCGGCAGGCTGTCCTCGGTGCTGGACGTGAAACTGAAAGATGCCAACCGGCTCGACTGGAAAGGCAGCGGCAGTATCGGCATGATTTCCAGCAAATTAGTGCTGGAAGCGCCGCTGGTAAAAGACAAACTGTCGGTGCTGTTTGGCGGCAGGCAATCGTACACGGGCTGGATATTGCGGCAGTTGGACAACAAAGCGGTGAGCAAAAGCGCCGCCCGCTTCGGCGACCTGCTGCTGAAAGCCACCTGGCGGCTCAATCAAAAAACCACCCTCCGAGCTTTCGGCACAGTCACCGACGACTACTTTCGATATGCCCGGGACTTCGGCTATTCCTGGCGCAATCTCCAACTTGGCTTGCAGGGCGACATGCTGCACAATCAGCGATTTTCCACGCAAGTGTCGGCAGCTTTATCTCGATACGCAGGGACACAATTCGACCCCGGCGGAGCCGATGCCTTCTCGCTCGACAACGGCATGAATCTGTCGAAATTCAAACTGGAAAACCTGCTGCTTGCCGGGCAGGAGCGCCACACTTTGCGGTTCGGAGCGGAAGTGAATTTGTACGAAACCGCTCCCGAAAGCATCCGCCCGGAAAGCAATTCGACTTCCATTTTGCCAAAAACCATCCGCCGGGGCGGCGGCAGGGAAGGGAGCCTTTTCCTGCAAGACGATTGGAAAATCAGTGCCCGGCTTGGGCTTTCAGCAGGTTTGCGGTGGAGTGTTTTTCAGCAAATTGGCGCCGAAACGGTCTGGCAATACGACCCCGAACAACCCAAAGAACCCGCCACTGCCACCGGCTCTACCGACTTCGCCGACGGCGAAATCATCGAAACCTGGCAAGGCGCAGAGCCTCGCTTTTCCGGCAAATACAGCTTGAGTGAATTCGCTTCGGTGAAGGCAAGCTGGAATCGCCTGCGGCAATACGTTCACCTGATTTCCAACAGCGCCGCCCCCGCCCCGGCAGACCTTTGGCTGGTGAGCAGCCGCCATTTGCCGCCGCAAGTAGCTGACCAATTTTCCCTGGGTTTTTACAAAAATGCCCGCAGTGGGCGGTGGGAAACATCGGTGGAAGGCTGGTTCAAAAAAATCAGCAACCAACCTGAGTACAAAGACTTGCCCGAACTTTTGCTCAACGAACGCCTCGAAACGGAGCTTTTGCAAGGCAACGGCAGGTCCTGGGGCGCAGAGCTTTCCGTGCGAAAGGCGCTTGGTAAGTGGACGGGTTGGCTTTCCTACACCTGGTCGCAGGTGCGGGTGAAAGTCGCCGGGCGTTTCCAGGAGGAAACCATCAACCGGGGGAATTGGTATGCCTCCAGCTTCGACAAGCCGCACCAACTTTCGGTGATTGCCCGCTGCCAAATCAATCCCCGCAACGTTTTCAACCTGAGTTTTACTTACGGCAGCGGCAGACCCGTCACCGCTCCCATTTCCTACTACACCGTCAACGGCATCACCATTCCCAACTTCCCGGAGCGCAACGCTCTGAGAATCAGGGACTACCACCGCCTCGAC
>CAZHLB010000649.1:0-4315 GCA_964533005.1 uncultured Saprospiraceae bacterium | reverse complement strand
GTGTCAAAAATCCCATTGCGCTGCCATCCGGAAGCGTCCTGGAAAGGACAGAATCGAGCGCAGACACAGCCAGCAGAATGCCGAGAAAAAACAGGATGCTCGATAGTTCAATTCTTGAAAGAGCGTGGCGGACGGAGTATTTGGGTCTGTCGCTTTCGACAAAATCCCTCGTCGGTCGAATGTATTCCGAAACCAGCCAGACCACCGCCAGCGATAACATCATCCCCATGTAAGGCGGCAAGCCGGTGATGCCTTTAAAAACCGGCACAAAAATCAACCCGCCCACGCCCAGGGCAAGCATGGTTTTGCTGCTCAACAATTCTTTCTGATGCTGCTCGTCCGTCACGTGTATGTTGCCTCTGAAAACCGGAAGCAGCGCCGCCAGCAAGCACGGCACGACAATGCAAAGCACCGAAGGCACGACCAAATGCTCAATCAATCCCAGCGTAGAGACCTTTTCTTTTATCCAAAGCATGGTAGTCGTCACGTCGCCGATGGGCGTCCAAGCCCCGCCAGCATTGGCTGCGATGACCACGAAGCTGACGTACCAAATCCTTTCTTCCCGGTCGGGAATCAGGCGGCGAAGCAGGGAAACGAAAACGATAGTCGTGGTCAGATTGTCCAAAACCGACGACAGGAAGAATGCCATGACTGAAACAATCCAAAGCAAGACGGGCTTCCGGGTCGTCTTGATGCGGTTGGTGATGACGGAAAAGCCCTGGTGCAAGTCAACCAACTCGACAATGACCATTGCTCCCATCAGGAAAATGAGAATCTGGGCGATTTCGCTCAGGTGGTGCATCAAAACTTCCTTCAAGTCTCCGACTTGGTGTACCTCATTGACGACGCCCAGGTCGGCAACGGCAATGAATACCCAACACAAAACCCCGGCGAGCAGGGCAGGCACGGTCTTGTCGAGGCGAAGGGGATGTTCGAGAACGATGGCAGCGTAGGCGAGGACGAAGGTGGCAACGACGATAGCAAGCATAGTTGGTTCTGTTTATCAGTTATTTGTGTCCATTTGTTTGCGGGAAAAGTAGGCAGGAAAACTGAATACCGCCAAAAGACTGACATTTTATCTTTTTTGAAAATTGCTTGCTCGTGTTTCCCGCTTTTGACAACACAATCTTTCCTTCGCAACATGAAAATCATCGAGTTCAACGAGCCGCACCGCAGGAAACATTTCGAGTTTTTCCGGCAGATGAACCACCCGCATTTCAGCATTTGCGCTCCGGTGGACATCACAAATTTGCTGGCGGAAATCAAGCAAAACAACCTGCCTTTCATGCCGACTATCGTCTGGCTGGTTTCCAAAGTCGGCAATGAATTTCCTGAATTTCGGCAGCGGTTGCGAGAGGATTTGGTCGTCGAACATGAAGTGGTGCACCCATCATTTGCCATTTCAACGGAGGCGTCGGACGTGTTCAGTTTTTGCGAGGTGAAGTTCGATGCGAGCTACCCGGTGTTTTTGAAAAGAGCTTTGGAAGCAATCGTCAGGCTGCAAGCCAACCCCTCTTTCGAGGACGAACATGGTCGGGACGACTACCTTTTTCTTTCCTCCTTACCCTGGGTTTCATTCACCGCTATCGAGCACGCCATGTCTTTTCACCCGCACGACAGCGTGCCACGCATCGTTTGGGGCAAGTATTTCGAGGAAAACGGGAAGGTGAAAATGCCTCTTTCGGTGCAGGCGCACCATGCTTTGGTGGACGGGCGACATGCAGGGTTGTTCTTTCAGCGGTTCGAGCAATTGTGCGGAAATGTGGAGTGGCTCGAAAGAAATGTCATCTGAAAAAAAATGAAATTTTTTTTCAGATGACATTTCCGGTCGCGCATCTTCGCCGCTCAATTCACTCAAATTTTTCACTAAAAACATTCAAAAAAATGAAGCGACTTAAATTCCTTTCGTTGGCAGCGACCCTGCTTTTCGCTGCCCAAACGCTTGACGCTCAAAAGTTTTTGGAACCGTCCTACACGTTTTCCGAGAAAAAAGTCTCCTACCTCACCATGGACGACGGCACTGAAATGGAGGTGTACGTCAGAAGTTTCAAACGGGAAAAGGGGCTCATCGAGGAGATTAAAGTCGAGAACAAAGAGGGCAAAAAAGTCAAAATCAAGCCGGAGGAAATCAAGTTCATGTACCTGCCACAAAGCGGCTGGGACAAGTTCACCAAAGCCTACGACTTCCTGACCGATGCCCAAAAATGGGACAACAAGGAAATTGACCAGGGTAGGGTCGCCGAGGGCTACATCTATTTTGAAAAGGCAACCGTGCAGGTCAAAAAGGAAAAAATGACGCTGATGATGCAGTTGCTTAACCCGTCATTTTGCAGCAAAATGAGGGTTTATCACGACCCGTTCGCTAAAGAAACTGCCTCGCTTGGCATCGGCGGCATCACTGTGGCAGGCGGCGACGACAAGTCTTACTACGTGGCGGCTGGCGGCGACCCGGCTTACAAATTGATGAAGAAAAACTACGAAGAGGAGTTTCCCAAGCTGTTTGGAAAATGCGATTCAGTTAAGAAGAAGTTTGGCAAAGACGTGAGGTGGGGGGATTTCGAGGTGCACGTTTACGAACAGAGTTCGGCTTGCAAGTAAAGACTGGGCAAGTAGCAAGTAGGCTATCGCTCAATAACAGCTCTCTCTCAATGAATCATGCTGCTGCCAGTTTTTCCAGACCTTCGCCCGTGAGTCGAAACACCGTCCATTCATCCATCGGCACTGCGCCGAGGCTTTTGTAAAAATCAATCGCTGGTTCATTCCAATCCAGCACCGACCATTCCAATCTGCCACAATTTCGCTCCATCGCCAGTTTTGCCAGCGCAATGAGCAATGCCTTGCCGATGCTTTTGCGGCGAAATTCTGGGCGCACGAACAAGTCTTCCAAATAAATCCCCGGTCGTGCGAGGAAGGTGGAAAAATTGAAAAAAAACAAGGCGAATCCTGCTGGTTGACCTTCCCAAAATGCAAGCAGCACCTCCGCCACTTTTCGATGCCCGAAAAGCGCATCATGAAGCATTTCCTCCGTGGCTACGACGACGTGCGACAGGCGCTCATACTCAGCTAACTCTTTGATAAACTGCAAGATGAGTGGAATGTCCTTTTCCGATGCAGGTAAAATTTGAAGGGGATCAATAGAAGTTGTGCTCAGATTTTTCATAAAAAAGTTAGCTCTGTTTTGTTAGACCACCCTGTTTTGGTTGATAAGATTGATAGGGTAAATGAAGTTGATTTTACAGAAAAATCAACTTCATTTACCCTATCAATCTTATCAACCAAAAGCCTACAATCTATTTTCATTCACCAGTTCAAGCAATTCATCCCGGTAGTTTTTGCCGATGGGCAGGTGCTTCGGTTGCCCCTTTTCCATGACCTCGACCATGTTTCCGAGAATGGCTTCCACCTTGTCAATATTCACGATGTAGCTGCGGTGGATGCGGCGGAAATAGCGGCTCGGCAGCTTGTCCTCCAAGCTTTTCATGGTTTGCAGCGTGATGACCCTGCCTTTTTCCATGCGGATGATGACGTAGTCTTTCAGCCCTTCGATATAAAGCACTTCCGAAAATTTCACCTTCACGAACTTCTTGTCCGCTTTGACGAAGATGAATTCCTCGTTGCCGCCAAACTCCACGTGCCCGGCAGTTTCCTTGCGGCGCAACTCGATTTGCTCGATGGCTTTGTTTGCCGCTTTCATGAAACGCTCCAACGAAATGGGTTTGAGCAGGTAGTCAATGGCATTCAATTCAAAACCTTCGATGGCGTAGTTCGAGTAAGCAGTGGTGAAAATGACCAGCGGCGGGTCGGTCAAAGTTTTCAAAAATTCAACCCCGGTGAGTTGCGGCATCTGAATGTCGAGGAACATGAGGTCAACCTCGTGGTTTTTCAAAGCCTCGTTTGCCTCGAAAGCATTGGCGCAGCGAGCAACCAGGTGCAGGTCGGGCATTTTTTCGATGTAGGTTTCCAGCACGTCCAATGCGAGCGGTTCGTCGTCAACGATGATGGTATTTATCATGGCAATTGAAAGACTCAGCAGAGAGAGGTGTTTTGGAAAGATTTTTTGAACAATCTGGTAGAGAATAGTTTCACTAACCCAGCCCTCTCCGACCTTTCTGAAGCCAAATTCTTGCCGAACTATATTTTCTATCTTTGTCGTGAAAGCTCGGGTTACTTGGTCTCGCCTCCGCCGAAGCTCAATCATTTCGTGCGCTTCATCCTTTCGTAGGTTCGCCATATAAGTCACCTCATCATCAGGAATATCGGCTCGCTTTGGCCCATGCACAATTGCCATGACTCTTTGCTCTTCTCGGTTGTATTC
>CAZHLB010000648.1:0-4316 GCA_964533005.1 uncultured Saprospiraceae bacterium | reverse complement strand
CCCCCCCCCCCCCCCCCCCCCCCCCCCCCCCCCCCCCCCCCCCCCCCCCCCGCCAGCAAAATTTCAAAACCTTCGCAAAAAGTCTTTTCCCATGCAATCATCATTCGTTGAAACCACGAAACCAGCGGCAAAAACCTTCGCCACCTGGAACGTCATCAACCCCGCCACTGAAGAAATCGTAGCCTCCCTCCCTTTCGGCGGCAGCGCCGAAACACACGCAGCCATTGACCTCGCAGCAGAAGCCTTCCCCAAATGGCGTGACACCAACCCCTACGTTCGGGCTGAAATTTTGAAAAAAGCGGCAAACATCGTGCGGGAACGCCTTCCTGAATTTGCCAGAACGACCACCCTGGAATGTGGCAAACCCTTGCCCGAAGCCACCGGCGAGTGGTCGGTTTCCGCCCAAATGCTCGATTGGTTTGCCGAGGAAGCCAAACGCACCTACGGTCAGACCATCCCTTCAAGCCGCAGCAATCGCAGGCTTTCCATGATTTATCAACCCATCGGCGTCGTCGGCGTCATCACGGCTTGGAATTTTCCGGCTTGGAATCTCGTGCGGGCGTGGGGCGCTGCGCTGGCTGCCGGTTGTCCCATCGTGGCAAAACCATCTGAATTTACGCCGTTGACGGCAATCAATTTGCACCAGGCTTTGCAGGATGCTGGCTTGCCGGAAGGCGTTGCCAACCTGGTGATTGGCGACGGCAGCGAGGTGGGCAAGGCTTTGCTGGAGCGGAAAGAAGTGCGCAAAATTCACTTCGTCGGCAGCACCCGGGTCGGTAAAATTTTGATGGACGGCGCTTCAAAAACCAACACCAAGCTCTCGCTGGAATTGGGTGGCAACAACCCGGCGGTCATTTTTCCCGACGTCAACATCGGGCAGGTGGCAAAATCCGCCGCACTCGCCAAAACTCGCAACTGCGGACAGGTTTGCAATTCGCCTCAGCGGTTTTTGGTGCATGAGGAAATCTTCGACGCATTTGCCGGAGAGGTGGCTGCCCAGGTGGAAAAATTGAAGCTCGGCAATGGCTTGGAAGAAGGAACGCAGGTGGGGCCCCTCATCAATTCCAAGCAGCGGGAGTGGGTGCAAAAAGTTGTGAATGAGACAGTTGCGCAAGGCGCAAAACTGCTTTGCGGTGGCGAAACGCCTGCCGATTTTGGTAAAGGCTATTTTTTTAAACCCACTGTTTTGGCGCACGTCACGCCAGAAATGACTGCTTTCACCCATGAAATTTTCGGGCCCGTGCTCGCCCTCACGCCATTTTCATCTACCGAAGAAGCCATCGCCCTTGCCAACCAAACCGACTACGGCTTGGCAGGCTTTGTCTGGACAAACGACTTGCGCAACGCCGTCCGGGTTTCCGAGGCGCTCGAATGCGGCATGGTGGGCGTCAACGATTGGTACCCGCACGGCACAGAAGCGCCTTTCGGCGGCTGGAAGCAGAGCGGCAATGGCTATGAATTGGGGCACGACGGCATTTTGGAATACATGGAAAAGAAGGTGATAGGGTGGGGGATTTGAAAACTGAACTTTTCCCCGCCACCCTCGTTTTTAAGGCAAATTTTAGCTCCTGCATCCGCTCGTCCGAAGCTTGCCTACCTGGAAAAACGTATGACAAAGCCATGATTTTCAAACCTTTATTTCTACAACAATGACTAAAAAACTTAAAACCAAGGACAAAAAGCTGCCCCTTGCGCAGCTTCAAGAAGAGATTTTGAACCTCTTCCGCCAAAATCCTAAGAAGCGTTTCAACCCGAAACAAATCGCCAAGCGGCTTTCACTCACCAACAGCAAAGACGCCATCAGCTTCGCATTAGTCAAACTGACCGAAGCCAGCCAACTGACCTCCCTCGAAGATTTCAAATTTCAGCTAAAACACAAGGCTCGTGAAACCGCCTGGGGTCAGCGAAAACTCTTCGACGGCTTGGTGGACATCACCCGCACCGGTTCTGCGTACATCAAATGCGAGGAGATGGAAGACGACGTTTTTGTTTCCGCAAAAAACCTCGGCTCGGCGCTGCACGGCGACCGGGTGCAAATCAATGTCTGGATGCCGAGAGGAAGGATGCGACCGGAAGGTGAGGTGGTCAAAGTGCTGGAACGTGCCAGCGAGCAGTTCGTCGGAACGCTTTGGTTGCGCCGCCACCACGCCGTCGTCGTGCCGACTCGCCGGGACATGCTGATTGACATTCACGTCGAACTCGACGACGTCAAGAATGCCGAAGACGGCGACCGGGTCGTGGTCAAAGTGGTTGAATGGCACAAAACGCAGGAACAGCGACCACGAGGCGTCGTTACGAGCATCCTCGGCGTGGAGGGCAGCGACCTGGAAATGAAAGCCATCCTTATTAATAATGGCTTCAACCTTGAATTTCCGCCGGAGGCGCTCGAAGAATCCGAAGACCTGCCCGGCAAGATTCCGGTCGCAGAAATCAACCGTCGCCGGGACTTTCGCAAAATCGTCACCTTCACCATTGACCCCGAAGATGCCAAGGATTTCGACGACGCCCTGAGCATCCGCTGGCTCGACAACGGGCACGTGGAAGTGGGCGTCCACATCGCCGACGTCACGCATTTTATCAAGTCCGGCACGGCGCTCGACAAGGAGGCTTTGCGCCGCTCGACCTCGGTTTATCTGGTTGACCGGGTGCTGCCAATGCTGCCGGAACGCCTCTCGAACGACCTCTGTTCGCTGCGCCCGAATGAGGACAGGCTGACGTTTTCCGCCGTTTTTGAATTTGACAAAAACGAAAAAATCATTGACCGCTGGTTTGGCAAAACCATCATCCATTCCGACCGCCGGTTCAGCTACGAGCAGGCGCAGGAAGTGATTGAAACCGGCGAAGGCGACTTCGCCAACGAGCTAAAAGTGCTGAACCACCTCGCCAAAAAATTGCGCAAAGACCGCTTCAAACACGGAGCGATTGACTTTGAAACGGAGGAAGTCCGCTTCCGCCTCGACGACGACGGTGTGCCGGTGGAGGTGTATGTCAAGGAGCGTTTCGACGCCCACATGCTCATCGAAGATTTCATGCTTTTGGCAAACAAAGAGGTGGCGACGTTCATGCACGAAAAAGGCAAAACCCAGCAGGAAGTGCCTTTTGTCTATCGCATCCACGACTCCCCGAACATGGAAAAAGTGGCGGAATTGGCGCTGTTTGCCAAAGAAATGGGCTTCCAAATGCACATCAACACGCCGAAGGAAATCTCCGCTTCCTTCAACCGCCTCGCCAAAGCCACCGAGGAAAACGAGTCGCTGAAACTCCTCCAACCCCTCGCAATCCGCACGATGGCGAAGGCTGAATATTCGCCGAACAACATCGGTCACTACGGCTTGGCGTTCGAGTTTTACAGCCATTTCACCTCACCCATCCGCCGCTACTCGGACGTGCTGGCGCACCGGATTTTGGAGGGAAACCTCGAAGACAAAACCCTCCGCCTCGACAAAAAACGCCTCGAAGAGCAGTGCAAACACATCAGCCTCCAGGAGCGCAAAGCCATGGACGCCGAGCGGGAAAGCATCAAATACAAGCAGGTGGAATTCATGGAAAAACACGTCGGCGACGAGTTCGAGGGCTTCGTTTCCGGTATGATTGACCGGGGGATTTTCATCGAATTGAAGCAAAACAAATGCGAAGGCATGGTCGGCTTCGACACCTTCAACGAGCCGTTCAGCATTGACCAGGGCAGGCTGCGGGCGAGGGGCATCCGCTCCGGCAGGCAGTTGAAAATGGGTGAAAAAGTGCAGGTGCGCATCGTCGAAACGAACCTGGCGAAGCGGCAAATCGAGATGGAATTGGTGGAAACGGAAGCCTCGGCGGCAGGACGCCCGGCGGATTTGCGCAGGTCGAAAAGCGTGAAGCTGCATTCGCCGGATGGGGATGGCGGCGAAAAAATGCAGGTTTTTCAGCGAAATTTTCCGAAGGGAAGGAGGCAATCGCAAAAACCCCAAGCTGATGGAGCCGTTGAAAAATCGCAGCGCCGGAGGTCTTCGATTGACAATCCAGGCAAAAAAAAGCAGCAGCAAAAATCTGAGGTAACCGAAACAGGCAGGGAAAATCAGCAGCAAAAACAACCGATAGCCGAGACAGGTAAAAAAAGGCAGCCACGAAAATCACCTGCTACGGAAGCAGGTAGCGAAAAGCAAGTTTCGGAGGCAGCCAAAAAGAGCCGTCACCCGAAAAAAAGTGCTGCTCCTGGCGCCGGGAAATTTAGAGCACCGAAAAAAGCAACACAATCGCCCCCACTACAATCGCAATAATCACCAGCCACTGAAACAACCCCCAATGGCTGCGGTACTCGTCGAAAAGCAACTCCA
>CAZHLB010000647.1:0-4318 GCA_964533005.1 uncultured Saprospiraceae bacterium | reverse complement strand
TCCAGCAGGAAAACATAGACGATGAAGGTGTCTTGGCGTAAATCCTTCTCGTCTGCCTGTGCTTGGGAAAGTTGCGAAAGCAGCAGCAAAAACAGGAGTGTCAGAAAAAACTGCTTCATGTTGAATGCTTAAAAATACGACTCATCCTGGCGAAGCAACAAAGAAAAAATCTTCCGGTCGCCTGAAAATCTTGGCAGACCTTGCTGCTGAAAACATCAGCTCATCTTTTCCAATCTTTCCACCACCTCCGCCCGCTTCCTCACCGCCACCGGAATTTTCCCGCCATCCGCCATCACCAAATAGCCGCCATCCGTCTTGATAAACTCCCGCACGTGCGCAAAATTTACCAGATGCGACTGGTGCGCCCGAATAAATCCCGTCGATTCGAGCAGGTCGGAAAATTCTTTCAACGTCTTGGTTAGCAGCAACTTGGAGCCGCTGGTGAAAAACACTTGCGTGTAATTTCCATCCGCTTCCAGCCGCAAAATTTCATCTAGCCGGGCGACGTGGATTTTGTCGGCGGTGTGGAGAGCGATGGTTTTGGGCGAGCCTTGCTTTTGAAAATTTTCCTTCAAAACGGGCAGCCGCTCTTGCTGAAAAGCCAGATTTTGCTTCGCCCGACCGACCGCCCTGCGCAGTTCGTCGGGGTCAATCGGCTTGAGCAAATAATCAACGGCGGCAAATCGGAAGGCTCGGATGGCGTGCTCGTCGTGAGCGGTGGTGAAGATGAGTTGGAAGCGAAGGTCAGGCACAATTTCCAGCAAGTCGAAGCCAGTGCCGTCGCCCATTTGGATGTCTAACAGGAGCAAATCGGGCTGGGTTTTGCGCAGAATTTTTGCGCCGCTGACGACGCCTTCGGCTTCGCCGACGATTTCGACTTCGGGGAACCAGCGGGCGAGGTCTTCTCGCAAGCCTCTGATTGCGTGGGGGTTGTCGTCTATGAGGACGGTGCGGATGGTTGACATGTGAATTTTAGAAAGCGGTGGGTTGAGGGAAAATTTTTGAAAAAATTTCCCCTCAACCCACCGCTCTCTTCAAGAATTTACTGCGATGTGAAGGCGCACTTCCGTTCCGATTGAATTGCCAGTGCTGTCGCAAAGTTGCTGCATTTCAAAGCTCGTTTTTCCTTCGTTTATCAAAGCCAACCGCTCCTTCGTCACGGCAATTCCTGCCGATTGGCGACTCAACTCCTGCCCCGCTTTTTTCGCCTGCGCCTGCTCGAATCCGATGCCGTTGTCTCGAATCACCACTTCCAAAGCCTCGTCTTTTTCCAAAAATTCAAGCTCGATTTTGCCCCGCCGCTGCGTCAATGGAGCGATGCCGTGCAGGATGGCATTTTCCACGAAAGGCTGCAAAAGCATCGGTGGAATTTGCAACCCGTCGCTCGGCGCAGCCTCGGTTTTTATCTCAAAATCAAAATTCCCGCCCCGGCAGAACTGCTCCATTTCGAGGTATTGGCGCAAGGTTTCCACCTCCTTTTCGAGTGGGATGAGCGGCTGGCGGCTGTTGTCTAACACCGCTCGCATGAGCCTGCCGAATTTCAAAATGTACTGCCTTGCCATGTCCAAATCTCCAGCCGTGACGAGGCTTTGAATGCTGTTCAAGGCGTTGAAAATGAAGTGCGGGTTCATCTGCAACTGCCTCGCTTTTTGCTCCAAAGTCAGGATACGGTTTTGCAGTTCGAGTTGCGCCCGCTCTTGTGCTGCCTTGCGTTTCACCTGCCTCAACCGCCAGCGAAAGGCTGCGAAAATCATCGCCAAAAAAGCGCCCACACCTGCCAGTCGAAACCACCAGGTTTGCCAAAACGGAGGTTCAATTCGGAAAGCAGTTTGCACCGGCTCGCTCACGACACCCTCCTCATTTTTAGCACGAACTTTAAAAGTGTAGTCGCCTGGCGGCAAATTGGAATAGCTCACCTCGTTGCGAAAGCTGAACGGCGACCAGTCATTTTCCGAGTCGGTCAACTGCCACGAATACATGACTTTTTCAGGGTTGGAAAAATCGGGGGCGAAAAACTCGAAGCCCAGGTGGTTTTGGTCGTGCGGGAAAATTGCACCCTGCTTCAAGCCGCCCCAATTGCTTGCCCAATGCTGCATTGGAGAGTCTTCGAGCGGCTCGTAAAACAGGCGGATGCCGGTAAAATGAGGTTGCGGAGCGCCGCCGTGCAAGCTGTCGGGCAGCGGCAGGTAGCGGGTCAAACCGTTCACCGTGCCGAACCAAAGACTGCCGTCGGAGGCGAGCGCCGAGGCGTTCAGGCAGGTTTCGATGCCTCGAAAACCTTCCGGTCTGCCGAAGTGCCTGACTTCTAAAATTTGCCGGTTGCTGTCGAGGGTGAGTCTGTCCACGCCGGTTTCGCTGCCGACCCAGAGCTTGCCATTTTGGTCGAATTGCAGCAGGTAAACGTTTGCGGAGGCGAGGCTGTCGGATTGGTCGAAGAGCTTGAAATTCAGGGGCTTGCCATTCAAATTGGTGCTTCCCAAGTCACCGGGTGATTCGAAGTTACCCGGTGACTTTGTGCCGCTAATTCCAGCTTTTGAGCTGCCGTACAAATCCAGCCAGCCAACGCCTCGCCCCGCCGTTCCGAACCAGAGGTAGCCCAATTCATCCTCCGCCAGCGAGCGCACCGCCACGCCTGCTAACTCATTTTCCCTGCCCAGCCATTGCATTTTTCCATCTTGGGAAATCCCAATCCCACCGCTCGTCGCCAGCCACAACCTGCCATTTTTATCGAAGTGCAAGGAAGAAACGGGCAGGTCATTCAAGCCTGCCTCCTCGCCAAAATTTTGAAAAGCCAGGCTGCGAGAAGGCAAGTCGTTGACGGTGATTCTCGACACGCCGCCGTCGGTCGTGGCGACCCAAATATTGCCGGGGGCATCTTCGGCGAAGTCTCGAATCCAATTGCCAGCCAGCCCGTCTCGTTTGGAAAAAAAACGAAACGCCGCCGCACCCCCAACCTCCCGATGATTCGGGACAAGCTCTGAAGGGGCGTCCAAAACTGCCAAACCTCTGCCCTCCGTGCCAATCCAAAGCCTGCCCTCCCGGTCGAGGTGGAGCGCCCGGCATTTGATGTCGGCGAAACCTTCCTCAGCGCCGAAGTGCCTGAATGTTTGATAGTTGTAAAAACTGAGACCCCGGTCGCTGGTGAACCAGATTCCGCTGTCGCCCTTGCAAACGGCGTAGGCAAACTGGCTGCGCAAGCCATTTCCCGCATCAAAATGCTCGAACCTGCCGGGTCGGTAACGGCAAGCCCCGCCGCCGGAAGTGCCGAGCCAGACATTGCTCCAGCGGTCGCCGAGGATGGCGTGAATGTTTGCGTTGCAGAGTCCTTGCTGCTCGGTGAGGTAGGTGAAACTGCCTGCCGCTCTGTCCCAAATGCAGATGCCTGCGTCTTGCGTTCCGACCCAAATTTTGCTGTCAGGGGCTTGCCAGAGACATTGGACTTTGTTGCTCGGTAAGCCCTGGTTTTTATTCAAAATCGTCCAGGTTTTACCATCGAAGCGGAGGACGCCGAGGTGGAAAATGCCTGCAAGGAGTTGACCGTCAGCGGTTTCGACGAAGGAGAGAACTTCCGCCCGGCGCTTCCAGGCGTGTCGCCAGATGCCGTTTTCGAGTTTAAAAATGCCCTCGCCGCCGCCTGCCCAGACGTTGCCGGAGCGGTCGCAAAAAATGGCGGTGAGCTTGCCAACTGCCTGCCCGGCGACGTGCGTGACATGAATGATGCTATCATTTTTCAACGAAAAAATGCCTGCATCGCCCGCCAGCCAAAGCGTCCCCGTTATGTCGAAAGTGAAAGCAAAAACTGCATTGCTTCCATTTTTCAGCAACTCAAAATGCTCGAAACGCCTGCCATCGAAGCGGCTGACACCTTTGTTGGTGGCAATCCAGATATTGCCCGCCTCGTCTTCGAGCAGGGCATTGACGTAGCTGCCTTGCAAGTCATCTTTTTGCGAAAATCGCCGGAACGACTTGCCGTCGAAGCGAGCCAAACCACCGCCTTGTGTGCCCAGCCAGAGGTAGCCACGACGGTCTTGCAGCAAAGCGAAAACTTGAGATTGGGGCAGCCCTTCGGCAACGGAATATTGCTCGAAACGCCAGGATTGGGCGAGCAGAAGGGAGGCGTTTGCCAGTAGGAAAAGAAGAAACGGCAAGGCTTTCATGGACGTGAAACTAACCTTTCCGAAAGTTTGAAACTTTCGGAAAGGTGGGGCAAAATTGAACGGTATTCCGATGAGGATTAGACTCGTTTTGACAAATTTTCCCAAGCAGACCTTGAAATTTTGAACACCACCACCGGCTGATTTTTCCACCTCGCCTCCTT
>CAZHLB010000646.1:644-4321 GCA_964533005.1 uncultured Saprospiraceae bacterium | reverse complement strand
TCTGCCACCCCCATCAACAATCATGTAATCATGTAATTGTCAATCATTTAATCAAGAACTGGGGTGAGTCCGGCTTGCTCAAGCTGGCTGAAAAGGCAACTCTGTCACAAACGGCATCGCACTCTCCAAATCCAACTCGATGGTGTACCCATCCTGCCCTTCCAGCTTAACCTGGAAGCCTCTGTCCTGGAACATTTTCAGCATCCTTTGATTTGCCGACAGCACGGAGGCGTAGATTTTCCGAATGCCTTTGTCTCGTGCGATTTCCAAAATGTAGTCCGTCAATTGCGTTCCGAGACCTTGATTTTGCCAGGGGTCGGCGACGAGGATGGCAAACTCCGCCGTTTCGCCCCAAGCGTCCGAAATGATGCGCACGACACCTGCAATTTTTGTTGCGCCCTCTTCCTCCACCAGGGCGATGAGCGCCATTTCCCGGTCGTAGTCAATGTGGGTAAAACGGGTCAGCAAGTCATGTGTGAAGTGGGGGACGTAGCCAAAAAATCGGAAGTACAACGACTGGTCGGAAACGCTTTTGAGCATTTCCACCTCTGCCGGTTCGTCTTCCGGGCGGATGGGTCGCAGGAGCGCCGTCGTGCCATTTCTCAGCAGCACTTTCTTAGAATATTTTTCAGGATAGGGGGAAATCACAAGGTGGTCGTAGGGATGTCCTTTTCGCCGGGGATGAAATTCGTCGAGCAGGATGCGGGCATCCACCGCCATGCCGCCTGTCTCGTCAAATAGGAATGGATTGATGTCAATCTCCTGAATTTCAGGGAAGTCCACCATGATTTGGGAAAACTTGCAAAGCTGAAAAGCGAGGTCGTCGAGGTCTACACCCGGGATGCCCCGGAAGCCTTTCAAAAGCTCGTAAATTTTCGTTCCGTGAATCAGGTGGTGCGCCAGCGCCATGTTCAGCGGCGGCAAAGCAAGACTTGTATCTTTTAAAATTTCAACCGCTACCCCACCTTGCCCGAAGGCGATGAGGGGCCCAAAAACGGGGTCTCGTTTTGCACCAAGCAAAAGTTCGTAGCGTTTTTTGACCATTTTTTCCACCAAGACTCCGACTACTTGAGCGTCGGGCTTGTGATTTTTCAGTGAAGCCACGATTTCTCCGAAGGCTTTTTCCGCATCTTCTTTCGTCCAAATATTCAGCTTCACGCCACCTACTTCCGTTTTGTGAAGGGCGTCCGGCGAGATGATTTTCAGCACGACGGGGAAGCCAGTTTGTTCAGCGAACCTGCCTGCCTCATGCGCCGAAGTTGCCACAAGAGGCTTGGCGACAGGCAATCCGTAGCAAGCCAACAGTTCTTTGGCTTCATGTTCGAGCAGGTATTTTCGGTTGGCAATCAATGCGTTGCGCAAAATATGCCAGGCAACGTCACGCTGCGGGGTGAAGCTTTTTGGCGCTTCGGGCGGCGTTTCGTACAGCAATTCCAGGTTGCGGGTGTACTGACACATTTGCAGAAAAACGTCCACCGCACTTTCCGGGTAGCGGTAGTTGGGCACCCTGCCTTTTTCCAAAATCTCACGGGCTTGGCGCACGTCGGCTTCACCCATCCACGAGGCGAGGATGGGTTTTCGGTTGTTGTTTGCAATTTCAACGACTGCCTCCGCCACTGACGCCGGGCTGGTCACGCCTTGCGTGGTCAAAATTGCCAAAACGCCGTCCACATTTTTGTCGGCGAGGCAAACCTGAAGAGCTTGCCGGTAGGTCTCGGCAGATGCGTCGCCGAGCACGTCCACCGGGTTGTTGTGGCTCCAACTGGGCGGCAAAATTTCGTTCAGGCGAGCCATTGTTTCATCGGATAGCGACGCCAATGTGCCGCCCCTCGTCGTCAGATAATCTGTTGCCAAAACGCCGGGTCCCCCTGCATTGGTGAGGATAGCGAGACGGTTGCCCGAAGGTCTTGGCTGCATCGCCAATGCTTGAGCGCAGTCGAACAACTGGGAAATTTTCTCCACCCGGATGCAGCCTGCCCGCTGAAATGCGGCGTCGAAAGCGGCATCGTTGCCAGCGAGCGAACCAGTGTGCGACATAGTTGCTTTGCCGCCTTCCTGGCTTTTCCCTGCCTTCAAAATAATGATGGGTTTGCTGCGGGCGAAAGCTCTGGCGGCACTCATGAATTTTCGGGCATCGGTCAGCGATTCCATGTAAATCAACATGCAGGAAGTCGCCGGGTCGGTGCCGAAGTAGTCAATCAGTTCAGCAAAACCCACGTCCACCATCGAGCCGATGGAAACGAAGCTACTGAACCCGACGCTCTGTTCCAGCGACCAATCAAGAATGGAAGCGCACAAAGCGCCGCTCTGCGAAATGAAAGCGATGTTTCCCGGCAGCGCCATGCGGTTGGCAAAAGTGGCATTGATGCCGAGCGTCGGATTGATGATGCCAAGGCAGTTGGGCCCAATGAGCCGCATTTTGTACTTGCGGCAGCTTGCCAGAATTTGGTCGAGCATCATTTGACCTTCTTCGCCTGCCTCTTTGAAGCCTGCGGAAATGATAATCAAGCCGCCAATGCCCGCCTCGCCACATTCTTCGACAACTTTCGGAACTGCCTTGGCAGGTGCGGCAATCACCGCCAAGTCCACTTGCTGCGGAATTTCTTTGACGTTGGCGTAACACTTGACGCCTTGAATTTCATCGTGTTTTGGATTGACGGGGAAAAGTTTCCCCTGGAAGCCGCCCGCCAAAAGGTTCTTGAGCAGCACGTGCCCGACGGTTCCTTCCCGCTCGGAAATGCCAATGGCGGCAATGGATTGAGGTTTAAAAATTTTTTCGAGTTGAGTCAGCATGGGTGATTTTTTAGCCTGGACAATGGGGTTGCCAAGGCGTTTTTTTTAAAATTTCAGGGCGAAAGTATTTCCACCTGCGACCGGTCAGGAATGAAGAAAATCATAGAAATGGCTGGGCATTTGTCAGGGGAAAAGCGCAAAGGCAGCGGGTGTTCTTTCAACGGGCGACTTGAATTCACTCAATGAAATTTCGCTTTTCGCAAAAATCAACCAACCGTTCTACCCGCCTCCGACCTCTTTTGGACAACTGCTTGATTTGGCGAGCCTTTTGCAAAAAACCTTTTGAATTTGCTAACAAAAAAGCCTTTTCCCCGCCAAACAAGCGTAACAAAAATGCGTTTCACCGTATAAATAGCAATAAAGTCGGTTTCAAGTTTCATACAATTAGTGAGAGTAAATGACAGCGGCTGCCTTAAGAGAAGGCAGCCGCCTTTTTTTTGCCATTTTTCGGGCAAAAACATGAAACGAGTCATCGGCATCGGCGGCATTTTTTTCAAATGCCAAGACCAGGAAACTGTAAAGTCCTGGTACTCAAAACATCTCGGCATCCCGGTCGAAGATTGGGGAGCCATTTTCCCCTGGCGCAGAGCAGACAACCCGGACGAGGAAACCTACTCTGCATGGAGTCCTTTCAAAGCTGACACGACCTATTTCCAGCCCAGCGAGCATGACTACATGATTAATTACCAAGTGGAAAACCTGGCGGAATTGCTGGAAACATTGCGACAGGAAGGTGTGCAGGTCGTTGGCGAAATGCAGGAATCCGAGTTCGGCAAATTCGGTTGGATAATTGACCCCGAAGGCAGGAAAATCGAACTTTGGGAACCGGCTGGAAAGTAGGCGAGTAGGCAAGTTAGGCGAGTAGGCTGCCTACTCGCCTACCA
>CAZHLB010000646.1:0-634 GCA_964533005.1 uncultured Saprospiraceae bacterium | reverse complement strand
TTTGGGTGCCAACGCGCCAACTTTGCCTACTCGCTTACTTTGAAGTTCACGGTTGCCGGCTGATCGTTGGGCAAAGTTAGCCAGAATCGTTTTTTCACTTTTCCGTCCTCGACGGTGACTCTGATTTTTGTGGATTTGTTGGCTCCGCCAGAGGTGGGTTGGATGGAAAAGCGGTTGTTTTTTCCTGGCTTCAATTGAATTTCCTGGCAAAGCGGCTGGCTGCTGAGATTGGCATTTTCTGCTAAAATTTTGTCCTGCAAGGAAAGAGAGACGCCGCCTGTTTCGCCTCCTTCAGTTTCCAGGCAAACCTTTAGGTTTTGATTTTGAACCTGGATTTCCCGGCTCGGTGGTGGCAAGTCTTCTTCCGATTTTTCCTCCTCCTTTTGCATAAACAGTTCTTTCCTTTTCCTTTTCCGAATAGCTCCACGCCACATTAAAACCGGCAAACCAATTGTGACTGCGCAGCCAAATATTGCTACCAGGGAAGCAAGTCCTTCTTGCCCGCTACAAGACAAGCTGCAAGCGGCGGCAACGGTCAGCCCACCTAATAGATAAAGAATTGCCAGCGTGGCAAGCACCAGTAAAACGACCGTTCCGGCGTCGAGACCCCTTGCGCCCCGGCGGATTTCTCGCA
>CAZHLB010000645.1:0-4357 GCA_964533005.1 uncultured Saprospiraceae bacterium | reverse complement strand
CGGTCTAAAAGCAAACTAAAAAGGGCATTTTCCTGCGTAAAATGCCCTTTTTCGTTTGCTTTTCGACCTGTCAGCTTTGGGCTGGCTACCAACTCACATCCCCGATTTTCACGCCAATAAAATCCACGTCCAACTTATCCGTCGCCAAGTCGAACAGCATCACTTCCTGCGGAAACGGCGGCTCGAAAGGGTCGTCCGGGTCAGGAAAAACGTAGTCTTTCGGAATGAACCGCCACGAGATAGGTATCGGCTCGATGAATAAAATCATCTTCCGCAAAGCAACCAAGTCTGCCGTCGTCACTGCTCCCGAACCGTTGGCGTCGGCGGCGATGAGTTTGTAAGGCGAGTTCAAAATTTGCGTACCGAGGATGTGTTTGGTGATGAGGACGAGGTCGAAAGTGGTGACGCCAGCGAGCGGGTCGGCGTCTTTTTCAGGCTTGACTGTGTAATCGCCGAATGTCGGAATTGAGGTAGAGTAGCTACCGTCAGGTTCAGTAGTCGGCGTTGAGTTGAAGCCATTACTGCCGGTAACCTGAACATTCACATCCTCCACGCCTCCACCTGATGGATGTGTAATTTTTCCTGCCACGACGGGGTCGCAACTGCAAAAATCAGGCGCACCTATAATCACGATTTCGGTGATGCAAGAACTTTGATTGCCTTCGACATCTGTCACCCAGAGTTGCACCATGTTCAAACCTGCATCGCAACAATCGTAGTACCTAAAAACGTCATTGACATCTTGGGAAAACGAAAACTTCAAATTACCAGGACAGTTATCATAGCTGCCGTTGTTTAAGTCGAACGCTGAGACAAACGTAAATCCTGATTGAAAAACATCAACCACAATCTGACTCTTGCACACCGCCACCGGCGCCACATCCTCCACCACCTTCACCGCCGTCGTGCAAACCTTCTGGTTGTTGCAATTATCCGCCGCCGTGTACCGCACCGGGTAAGTTCCCGCCGATAAAACATGATTTACAAAACCATCCTGCCACGTGCTATTGATTTGAATTTGCCCCGTGATGTTCAGGTCGCTAGTGCAATCCGTCACCTGCGGCAGCGGCAAAGTCACGTTCGCCACACAAGCCGTGTCCGCCACGCTCACGTCCGGCACGGCGCAGTTGTTCGTGAAAACCGGGTCAACCGTATCCTGCACTTTGATGACTTGCTGGTAAGTGATGTAGCCATCCCACGGGTCGCTGTCGGGGTCGGCGTCGGGGTTGAAAGATTGGGCGGCTTGCGCTTCGCCGGGTTGGGCGGTTGGAGCTACCCGCCAGCTATCCCGGAAAGTGCGGGTGTCGCAATCACCGTCGCCGTCGAAATCGCAAGGCTCGCTGGGAAATGCCAATTGAAATGCCCGCTCCGAAGATTCCACCACTTCCTGGTCAACGTCTGCGCCGGTGACGCAAGGGTTGACAACCTTCCAGGTGCGCACGATTTTGTAGCAGGCGTCGGCGACGACGTTGAAAACCTGGTCGGTGAAGCTGAACTGCACCGGCTCGCAATCGTCGCCGGTGATGACCGGTTCGCCAAAATTCGGCGTCGAAGCGGTGCAGAAATAAGTGATGTCCGCCGGAAACTCCACGGCAAAATCGGAGACGTGGTTCACCTGGATTTCCTGTCCGCAAGTCAGCGCACTGCCGCCGGTGAAAGCCGTGATGGTTCGCAAAATCAAGCCCTCGCCGCAAACATTCAGGTCAACTGTCGCCGTGTCAACGATAGGAAAAGTGCAGTTTGAATAAAATTCCATCTGCCCGAATTGCGCCGCCAGCAACGAAACGTCGCCGGAATCGAGCGCCGCCGCTAAGTTTTCTTCGTAAAAATTGCAGCTAATCGAAGTGTCCTTCGGGCAAGACAGGAGCATTCCGCCGTCCACGACGAGCGCCGCCGTGTCTTTCGCCAAATTGCCGCAGGCGTCGGTCAGGCGATAAATGAGTGGGTAAGAACCAGCGTTTTTTTGAATGGACATCTCGCCCCCGTTGGTTTGAATGCTGCTCCACGGCGAGATGATTTCAACCGAAACCGCCGAACATTCCTCCAAAATCACCGCCCCCGGCACGGTCGCCACGTTGCCACAAACAGGGCTGACGCTCACCCGAACCGTGTCCAAAATTTCAAAAACAGGTGGCACTTCATCCTCAACCACAATGATTTGCGTGTCAATCACCAGCTCGTCCGTGCAGTTGTCAATCACCAGCCACTTGCGCAAAATGCGGTAGCTGCCGCCGCAGAGGGTATCCCTTTCATCCGTGAAAGCCACCGACAAATTGCAACTCGCATGAACCGGGTCGAGACCTCCGGCGAGCGGTCTGCCGGTGTTGTCGGGATGGGTTAGTGAATCCACCGGGATGCCCGGCTGACATGCGAGGGTATTCTCAGGAAAATAGTCGAAGTCGGGCGGGAAGACCACTTCTTGCAATGCAATGCGGTTCGCCTGGATATTTTGCCAGCATTCCGTGATGTTTCCCACCGGGTCGGTCGCCTGCCAGACTCGAAGAATGGTGTACGAGGCGGGGTTTCCGAAGTCGCAATTGAGCGGCGATTGGGCATCGAAAAACTGCACGACAAGTTGGTTGGGAAGCCAGCAACCTGTCGCCAAAGGAGCGCCGGTCAACGAGGTGTCGGGGTCTTGGTTGCACAAAATGAAGGCGTCCGGCGGACAGGTGATGGCGGGCGGCATTTGCGTAGAAACGTTGATTTTTCCCCAGCAAGAATTGCCGGTCGCCGTGTTGGTCACCTTCACCGTCCACTCCTGTCCGATGAAACGCTCATCCACCACGTTGGGCGGAGTGCCGGCGAACACGGGGAAGCCGCCCAACTGGTTGAGAATCATGGCTTCCAGGTCGTCCGGGCAACCTAACTCGGCGGGCAGAATTATCATTTCCGGCGTGATGGTTTCCGTGCAATCATCGCCCAGCAGCACCTCCACCAGGTCTTTGCAAACGAGCGTTCCGCCGCCGTTTTCCTCGACGGTGACGGTGAAAGCGCAAGTTTCCAGGTTGCCCGATTGGGTCACGATTGCCAGCGAAACGAGGGTTTCGCCGATTTGAAAAACGGAACCGGGCGGCGGATTGAAAGTGAAATTTTGCACCGGGTCGGTGCTGCTCCAAACGAAAGTGGAGTAGTCGGGAACGACGTCGCACTCGCCGGGGGCGAGTGAAATCGTCACGTCGTCGGGACAGGTAAGCGTTTGAACGGAGAGCGACCTTTCCGAAAGTTGGTTGACCGACCCGGCAAACTGGCAAACAAAAAGGCAGGGAACAAGCAGCGAAAGCCGCAGAAAGGCAATGCGTTGGAATGTAATCGTGTCCATGAGATTATGAATTTGGTTACTGTTGCAGACCGAGGTTTTTCGTCTTTTCAACTGAAGCCTAAAGCGTTGTCAAATCAATGCGAACCACGTCGAGAAACTGTCTGTCCAGGTGAATAAAATCCAGGTCGGTCGTCAACAAACTCAGACCCAGAGTAGAAGCAATAGCCGCAATCCAAAGGTCATTTTTTCCCATGTTGCGGGCACTCATGCCCAAGGATTTTCCAGGCAGGCGCCCTTGGCTAAAAGCATCAATTTCCGCATATCGCTCAATAATTGTCTCCACGTGAATATCAGCGATGGGGAATTTTTGAATGAATTGGAATAGCTTAATCATTCTGGCATCGCCCCACTGGCTTTGAATAGCAATGGAGCGAATTTCACCAATGGTCACGACCGGCAATACGGCTGTATTCGAGGCATCGAATGGGGCATAAAGTGTGTCAATTTTCGTTGCCAGCCTTTTGTTCTCCCGCAAGTAGAGAAGAAGGATGTTGGTGTCAAGCAGGTAATTCATGATTTCAGCATTTCCAAAAGTTCTTCAATCGGTTCCTGAATGTTGATTTCTGAAATCAATTTGTCCAATTCTTGCCTGTCAAATCCTTTGAAATTTTGTTCAGCCAGCAACTCATCGAGCGTGATGTTTTTACGCAGAGGTTTGATGGTGCTGGCTATTTCATTCCGTTCGCCAGTTCGCCCAGTGAACTTGCCGCCGTTGTGAATTGGTACTTTTCCATTCGTGGCGCCGGTTTTTTCAGCTTCTTTTTTTTCAGGTGAAACGACCTGCAAAACATGAAGCCGCTCCAGGTTGCGCAGCAAGGGAAGCGCTTCTTCTGCCAATAATTCAACAGTAATGGTCATTGCTTGAAAATTTTTCTCAAAAATAAGCCAAAGTCTGCTGAAAAGCTGTCGTCTCTAAATGGTTGAATGGCTGAATGGTTAAATGGCTTGCGCCAACAGCCATTTAGCCATTTAACCATCCAACCATTTCACTGCCCCGGGTCAGCATTCAAATTCAAATCCCCCATCTTAATCCCGATA
>CAZHLB010000644.1:0-4358 GCA_964533005.1 uncultured Saprospiraceae bacterium | reverse complement strand
TCGACAGGGTTCATCAATATTCAAAACATAGCCGTTCCTTGTTCGAGCGGGGGGGTTTTTAGACCCCGCATGTTCGGGAGGAGAATTGCGAGGTCTCAAAACCCCACCGCTCGAAGATGGAACGGTTATTTTTTGGAACCTCCTCAAACCTTGCCGACGTTTTGCGCTTCGGGAAACTGCTACTTTTCTGCCTTGCCGTACTTGCCCTCGCAAGCTGCAACACCACCCAATTCCTCAAACCCGGTGAGCAATTTCTGGCGAAAAATCAGATAAAATTTGAGAAGCCAGAGGGCGGAAAACTGAAAGGCAAATCGAACTTGGAATTCGAGCTTGCCCGGCTGTACAAACAAAAGCCCAACCGCCGGTTTTTTGGCATCCCCCGGCAATACTTTTACTACGTGGGGCAAGACACTGCCGACAGGTCGGGGTTCGGGAAATTCATCAATCAATTTGCCAGAAAATCCCTCGGCGAAGAGCCAGTCCTTCTCGATACCATGCTTGCTTCGCAGACCGCCGCCTCCATGCAAGCCTACCTTCAAAACAAGGGATATTTTTTTGCTGAAGCCGAAGTTGAAACCACCTCCAATCGAAAGGAAACCAAGGCTACATCTACCTACCACGTGCGACCCGGCGGGCAATTCAAGATTGACACGCTGATTTTTTTCAGCAAGGACACCGCTATCCATCGCATCCTGCATGAAATTTCTGATGAAAGCGTCTTGAAAAAAGGCGACCCGATTGACATCAAACTCTACCAGCAAGAGGTGGCGAGAATCACGCAGCATCTGCGAAACAGCGGCTACGCCTATTTTTATCAGCAGTACGTCAACAACCTCGAAGCCCTCGACAGCTCGAACGCCAACCTGTCGGTGAAGCTCCGGCTGGAAGTTTTGACCCCGCCCGGCAAGGACGCCCACCAAAAATATTCGGTCGGAAACATCTACGTCTATCTCGAAAGTGACCCGCTCGCCATCGCCCGCACCCAGCCGGACACACTCATCGAAGGTGTTTTTTTTGCTTCCGGCGGCAAGGCTTTCAAAGTAAAACCCAGGACGCTGACCAACTCCATCTACCTGCGCTCCGGCGAACTTTTCAGCGAGCAAAACCTGACTAACACCCGCAACCAGCTTGGCTCGCTCGGCGTCTTCGACCCGCCGACGGTGCAAATTGTGGAGGACACGCTGCACCGGGGGCTGCTCAATTTTTACATCCTTCTCAATCCAAATAAAAAGTGGGAGTTCGGCTTGGACTTCGACGTGAGCACTACCGAGCGCAAGGGCCCGGTGGGCAACACCAACCTCATCGGGCTGTCGTTCAGCCCCAGCATTCGGAATAGGAATTTCTTGCGGGGCGCTGAATTGTTCATCGGCAATGCAAACGCAGGGGTGGAACTGGCGCCCTTTGCCGGGCAGAAGGATTTGATTAATTCGCTGGATTTCAGGTTGCAAGGCGACCTGTATTTTCCTCGTTTCGCCGACTATTTCAAATTGTGGCGAGGGCTAAAAGGGCTTGGCTTTACCAGCGAAAAGTTTTACGAAACGATGCGCCAAAAAGCCACCAGCCGCTTCTCCTCCAGCTACAACTTGCTCGAGTTGCTCGGCAATTACCGGCTGCAATTCGTGAATGTCACCTACGGCTTCGATATCCCGGTAAACTTGAACAAGCGCCTTAGCATCAATCATTTCGGGGTGGATTTTATCGTGCCGGACATCGAGCCGAACTCTCGTTTCGACTCAGTTTTGCAGCAGCAACCTTTTTTGCAAAACAGCTTTAAGACGCAGTTCATCACCGGCTTCCTGTTCCGTGACCTCACCTACGTTTTCACCGGTTCAACCTCGCCCAGTGGCGGCTCGTGGTTTTTCAGGGGCAATTTCGACCTGTCGGGGCTGGAGGTTTGGGCGGCAAATGCTTCGTACAACGCCGTTTCAGGTCAGTCGCCGGACTTCAAATTATTCAAGGTAGACTTTTCGCACTACGCAAAACTGGAACTGGACGGGAGGCGCTACTGGCAATTCAGCCCGAACAGGTTGCTCGCCGCCCGGCTCGACGCAGGCATCGCAAGACCTTATTATCATTCGGAAAGTGTGCCTTACGTGAAGCAATTTTTTGTCGGGGGACCGAACAGCATTCGAGGATGGTACGCCCGTGCGCTGGGACCTGGCTTGTACAAAGACCCGCTCAACGACATCCCCGGCAGCCGCAATCTTTTTTACCAGGCAGCCGATTTTAAAATCGAATTTAACCTGGAATACCGCTTTTTGCTCATGCGTCCGCTCAACCTGTTCAATCTCTACGGTGCAGTATTCCTCGACGGCGGCAATATTTGGACGCTCGAACCTGACTCGAACCGCATCGGCTCGCAACTTGCTTTTCGGCGGGAAATGAAAGACAACGTCATCGTGCAGGATAATTTTCTGCGGGAATTTGGCATCGGCACGGGCTTCGGCAGCCGGTGGGATTTTACCTATTTCGTTTTCCGGCTCGACCTGGGTTTGCCGCTGCGCAACAATTATCCTGACCCGGAGCGGGGCAACAAATATTGGCGGGATGTGTCGGAGTTGAGGCTGAAGGATGTGGTTTTGAATTTGGGTTTGGGTTATCCTTTCTAAAAAAAAAATCCCCGCTTCGGGCATGCCGGAGCGAGGCTCTAATAATGTTCACGGGAATTTTTTGAACTAGGATTTGGGGAGATTTTGGAAGGATGAATAGGATTCGTACATCCTATTCATCCTTCCAAAATCCCCCAAATCATAGTTCAATCAAGGCATGGCGACACTCTTCAAAATATCCCGCAGCCACCACGTCAATTTCGCATCCTGCGAAAAAACCGGCGCAATGCAATGCACACAATCCACCGCTTCCCAGCGGCTGCCAACCCAGGCAGAACGACCGTCCCGACTTGATTTTTTAGCCGTTCCCGCCGCCGGGTGAGATTTCGCCAACTTGCCGTTTGCCTGCGGCATTTCCGCCAGTCCAAGCAAATAAGCTGAAGTCCACAAGTTTCTCCGAAAAGCCTTGAGCAACGAGCGTCGTGCCCGCCCGGTGTCGCCATCCAATTTGAATCGCAAGGCAGTGCGCAGGTAGCAGGCGGGTGCGGAAAAATCTTCGGGGAATTGAGCGAGCAGGCGGCTGGCATCTTCCAGCCTGTTTTCGCACAAAAAAGTGGTTGCCAAAAAATGGTGAATGTTCATTTCGTCGGCAGGTTCGAGTGCGAGCAATTCCTGGAAATGAAAAATTGCCAGCTCATTGTAACCTGCCCGAAACAAGGTTTCCGCCAGCCCGGCTTTGGCTTTGAACCAGGTGTGAATTTCCACTTGTTGCCAGGGTTGCTGCCGAAATTGCTCGAAAAGCTCCGCCATTTGTTGCTCGCCGAGCAGCGCTGCCGTTGCGTCCATGCTCTTTTGAAACCAGTTCATTGCGCTCTCCGGCGTCTCGCTGAGGGTTGCCAATTCGAGGCAGGCTTCGGGGCATCTGGGGTCGAGGCGAAGCGCCAGTTCCAGGTGTTGGCGGGCGGTCTGCATCGTCTTTGCCTGCCTCGCTTCCAGCACGTATTCCCTTGCCAAAAGCTGAGGCATGAGGTTCGGGTCGAGGGCTTTCAAGGCATCGAAATGCCGCCGGTCTTCTTCCGTGTTGAAAAATCGGAGCAGGTTGTTGAGCGAGCCGCACTCCATTTGCAGGTGGAAAAGCAGATGCCGGAATTGCTCGAGGCTCCGGTCGAAGTCAGTTGTCGTCGTCGCAGGTATGTTCATTTGACAAAATAATAGGTAGGTGATTGGCGGGTTGGGAAGGGTTTCTCAGCCGCCGCTCACGGTATGCTTATACTGGCTTCGTGGCATATTTGATGCCAAACATGAATTATTTTTAAATTGGTAAGCGGTGGAGAGTCAAAAACTTGAAGGAGAAGATCGAGCTATTTTACTTCCGGTGAACAATTACCGCCAGCACAAAAAACACCCAGCAAATCGTGAGGCAAGCAATGGGAATTACGAAAGTCCAGGCGTAAAGCGGAACGAGCAAAATCGTCCAAAAAATGGCATTCGCCAGCAAGAATTTGCGCTCGTGCGGGGAGGGCATGAAATAGCCGGCGAAAAACAAATTGAGCCAGGCGACAAAAAAGAGGGACAAGCTGAGGTTGAGGGAGAAGAAATTCATCAGGTCGCTCATGGTTCGGTGAGCGCCCATCAGGTCGAATTGGTAGTTTGAAAACAGGTCGAACAATTGCCGCTCGGTTTCATTTGCCGGGGCAGGCTCGTTCAGAAAACTCATCGCATGAAGCAAGCCTGTGACGACAAGCCCCCACGAGCCTGCTTTGAACCAGAATTTGTAGTTTTTGAGCATGGTTGGTTTGTTTTGATATA
>CAZHLB010000643.1:0-4365 GCA_964533005.1 uncultured Saprospiraceae bacterium | reverse complement strand
CATTTCGGAGGAGTCTAAGCAACCGCCACCGAACTGGAGTTCTTCGGTACCGTTGAACATGAGTCAAACGACTACTTCACATCATGGCTCATTGCTCGAATTTGAGCACCAGGTTCATCTTGATGGCGTGAGCGATGGCGGAATTGTCGAAAATGCCGATTCCGAAATATTGGTCAGCCAGGCTGGAAAAGTCCACGTCCACATTATCCACATCTTCCGTTTTCAGCTTCCGCTGAATTTCCATGACCCAGCCGGAACCGGTGTAGGTAAACTTGCCGGTGATGTCGCCCCGGTTGCCGGTAACTTTTTCCGTGTAAATGCTGGGGATGCACTTGCTGCCGGTGGTGACGCCGTCTCGCATGAAATCCACATCCGCTCCTGGGTCGAGGCTTCCGCCTTCATAAACGAGCACACCGTCCGCATCCACGCCGGTAATCAATTTGGCAGCGCCGTTGTCAATTTCGTCTTTGGTAATCCAGTAATAGTTCGTCTTTCCCGGAATGAAATATTTCGGGACTTTCACCTTATCCGTTGAGCCTGTGATAGTTAGCTCCTGGACGTTGTCGGAGTAGCTGCCGCTGATTTTCGGGTCGCTTTTCCTGCCGTTTGGCGTGGTGTTGTCCTGGTATTGGTCGTCCACAATTCCCCACACGCCTTCCCGAATACTTTTCCAGTGCCACATATCAATCCTTTCGGAAGCGGCATTGGTGTAGTGCCTTGCCAGCCCTTCGGCGGCGCTCAGGTCTTTGTGGCAGGAGATGTTGCAGGTGGCATTGTTCCAGCCGGCGACGGAATTGTTCACATTCCAAAGCATGGCGAGCTTGTCCTCATAAAAAGCGGGGCGAGTCATTTGCCCGTTTGCATTGAAGGTAGGATAGCGGTTTTCCTGTTTCCACCGCTTTGCGGCGGCATCGAAGTACCAGGTTTCTCTGTTTTGCGACAAGCTGTTGTCGCTCCATTCAGCCAAAATGTAGAGGTTTTCATTGTCGTACAAAGAGCGCATGGTCATGCGGTTGGTATTGCCGACGTACCCCCTGAAAACGTTTTGCCCGGGGTCGGGCACGGTAGCGGTGATGACAAGCGGGGAAGCATCATCCCAAAGCGCATCAATGACCCCGTCCACGCTGGGCGGCGCAGTCACTTTCTTCGAAATGAGTTCCTTGTCGTTGATGGTGACGCCATCGGGCGGGATAAATTCATCTAAATCCTGGTCGTCGTGGGTGCAACCCCCGAAGTAAAGCGTGACCCCCACGATGGAAAGGAAGATGAAGGAAATCCAGTAATTGCGATTTGGCTTAGTCATAAGATGAAATTTTAGAAGGTTCGCAATGACTCTGTTCTCCAGGCAAGAAGTGTTTGGTTTTGTGAGTATTAAATCATGGCGTCAAATCTACCGGACGGATTTGCGGGTGAAAAATGACTAAAGTTAGCAAGTGTGGTGACAAAAGGCACACGTGAAAGGCGATTCCGGGAGACGCCAATTCACACTGGCTCGGACTGTGTAAACAAGCTCTGGTCGGATGTGGAATTTAAGGTGGAAACGGTGCGGCGGTGAGCGGATGGTGGCTACTTTTACCGCTCATTTTTGAATTAGGATGAGTAGGATTTGCAAGGATATTAAGGATGGGACGTGCGTCCAAATCCTTAATATCCTTACAAATCCTACTCATCCTAATTCTCCATTTTTATGAAAAACTACTTCCTCGCCTTCTTCACGCTTCTTTCCACCGCTCTTTTTTCCCAAGAAAAAGCAACTCTATCCGGCACGGTCGCCGACGCCCTTTCCAACCAGCCCATCGAATTGGTCACGGTTTACGTGAAGAATACAGCCAACGCCACCGAGACAGCGGTGGATGGCAAGTGGAAACTCGAAGTCCCCGCCGGGCAGCGAATCGTGCTTGTTTTTTCCAGAATTGGCTACAAGGAAAGCCAGGTGGACGTCGAGCCGTTGCCGCAGGGCAGCCGCCAGCAAATTGACGTGGCGCTACCGCCATCCGATGCCGAAATCGAGGTTATCGTGCAGGAAAGCAGGCTCGACCAAGGCGGTTTGATTCGGGAAGAAGTCGGCGAATTGAAGCTGCTGCCGACCACGACCGGCAACCTCGAAAGCGTTTTGCCGCACATCGCCCTCGGCACGAGCAGCGGCAGCGGCGGCGAGTTGACTTCGCAATACAATGTCCGGGGCGGCAACTACGACGAGAATTTGGTGTACGTCAACGACTTTGAAATCTACCGCCCGCAGCTCATCCGGGCGGGTCAGCAGGAGGGTTTGACCTTTCCGAATATTGACCTAATTCAAAGTTTGACCTTCAGTTCCGGTGGCTTCGAGGCGAGGTTCGGCGATAAAATGTCCAGCGTTTTGGACATTCGATACAAGCGACCGGAGCAGTTTCGAGGCAGTGCCGCCGCCAGTTTTTTGGGCGGCTCGGCGCATTTAGAAGGCAGTTTTCAGCCGGGTGTGGACAAGTACAAAAAACTGCGCTACCTCGTCGGCGCTCGCTACAAAACCACCCGCTACCTGCTCGGAACGCTCGACGTGGAGGGCGAATACACACCCAATTTTGGCGACGTGCAAGCCTACCTGACTTACGATTTGAACCGGGATTGGCAGCTTGGTTTGATGGGAAACTACAACCGCAGCCAGTTTTATTTCAAGCCGGAGAGCCGGGTCACCGGCTTCGGTCTCATCAATTTCGCCCTGCAACTTTTCAGCGTTTTCGAGGGGCAAGAGGTGGACGATTTCACCACCGGGATGGGCGGTTTGAGCCTGACCTACCTGCCCGACCGGGAGAAAAATCCTTTTTTCGTCAAGTTCCTCGCCAGCGCCCACCGCTCGGACGAGAATGAAAAATTCGACATCATCGGCAGGTACAGCCTGCGGCAAGTGGAAAGCAACCTCGGCAGCAGCGACTTCGGCGAGGTGGTGGCGGAATTGGGCACGGGCACGCAGCACCAGTACGTGCGCAATTATCTGGATGCCATCGTGACGAATGCAGAGGTAAAGGGCGGGGCGGATTTTCAGAAAACCATTGGCGGGTCTGATGCCTCTCATACCTCATACCTCATACCTCATACCTCCAAAAGCCACTTTTTGCAGTGGAGCCTGAAATTCCAGCACGAGGACATCGAAGACAAAATCAACGAGTGGGAGCGACTGGACAGCGCAGGCTACTCGCTCAAATATGACACGTCGCAGCTACTACTTAATTATGTGCTGAAAACGCAAAACCACCTCTCGTCCAACCGCCTCTCCGCCTACCTGCAAGACACCTACACCTGGCGGCGGGACAGCGTGGCGGAGCTAAAAATCAGCCTTGGTTTGCGGGCAGGCTACTGGGATTTGAACGGGGAAACTTTCGTCACTCCTCGTGCGCAGTTTCTCTACAAATCGCTGCGAGGCAAGCGGGACATTTCGTGGCGGCTGGCGGCTGGGCTTTATTATCAGCCGCCGTTTTACCGGGAGCTGCGCAATTTTCAAGGTTTCGTCAACCGGGATTTGCTGTCGCAAAAATCGGCGCACGTGGTCGGCGGCTTCACCTACGACTTCTTTTTGGGCAAACTCAGCCCGACCAAATTCCGCCTGATTTTGGAGGCTTACTATAAAAAACTCTGGGATTTGGTCAGCTATGATATTGACAACGTGCGAATTAGGTACTACGGCAACAACGACGCCAGCGGCTACGTCACTGGTCTGGACTTGCGCCTGAACGGCGAATTCGTGCCCGGCGCCGAAAGCTGGATTAACCTCAGCCTCCTTCGTGCCCGTGAAAATTTGGACGGCATCACCCACTTGGAAAGGAATGTCGGCGACACTGCCGGGGTCGTCGTCAAGGACGTTCCCCGCCCGACCGACCAGTTTTTGACGCTGTCCATGTTTTTCCAGGATTACCTGCCGAAGAACAAAAACTTCAAGACGCACGTCAATTTCACCGTCGGCACAGGCTTGCCATACGGTTTGAAAGACAACAACCGGGTCTATCGCAACACCTACCGCTTTTCGCCTTATCACCGGGTGGACATCGGCTTCTCGATTTTGCTTTGGGAAGAAGCGAGGAAGACTCGAAAACCGAAACATCCGCTTCGTTTCAGTAAGGCGTCGTGGTTGAGTTTGGAGGTTTTCAACCTGATGCAGGTGCAAAACCAGGCGAGCCGGACTTGGATAAAAACGATTTTTAACCAGCAGTTTGCTATTCCTAACTACCTGACTTCGAGGCGTATAAACTTGCGGTGGCGAGTGGAGTTTTGATTTGGAGAGAGCCGGTTTCAAAATGGATTTTTTTGGGATGTTTCACGAACACACTTTTTTTTCAAACACATAGTCACATGAGTCCACATAGTTTTTTGAGAATCAGCAAACTATGTGAA
>CAZHLB010000642.1:0-4366 GCA_964533005.1 uncultured Saprospiraceae bacterium | reverse complement strand
CTTTGCTGATTTATTGGAAGAGGAATGGGGAGGCGAAGCGGTTGCTGGAGCGGGTGTTGAAGATGAATCCTGGGAATGGGCAGGCGAAGGCGGCGATGGATAAACTCTGAATGCAACGTTGGCAGGGTTACGAACCCTGCCGACGTTTTGAAAAATGGTTGTGGGGAAAGATGAGTTGAAGGTTCAAATTCAAAATGCTTCTGCAAACTCAGGTTTGAGATTTTTTTTCAATCGGGACGTGGCTGGCTGCGATAGCTTTTTCCATTGTTGCAAAATAAAGGAGGTGACTTCAACCAGATTGTCGGCAGGCAAAAAAGATGGCAGCATTTGCAAAATGGAAACAACCAATTCTTTTGCAGTCAAATCAGGTTTTTCTCGAAGCAGCGCCTCGACCTGTTCTTTTAAAAAGCTTTTCTGCGCTTTGAAATATTTGTCCGGAGCAAGGATTTTGTGTTGATTTTGCTCGTACCACTCATTAAAACGCTGAATTTCTTCTGGCGAAAAATCAGAAGAAGACATGTCCAAAATTTGAGGATTTATTGGTTCGGCAACGGCAGATGAATTTCTCATTGGCTAAAAATTATAGTTGTAAAGCTATTGGCGTTTTTGTTGAATTACAAACTTGTCAAAGTATAGTTCCTTGTTGTATGGTTGTAAAATGCCTGACACGATGCCTTTTACGTCGAAATACGGCGCAATTTCTTCCCATTTCCGCTTAAAAATGGTGTTGTAAAAATTCTGCCGCTTTTGGTCAACCCCTTTTATCTCAATAATCGCATCCGGGAAATAAGCCAAAAACACGTACACGCATTTGGCAACCGTTGCCATTACTTTTACGAAATCGAGATTGTTGGAGATAATCCGGTCGTTCAAGCCGTTTGTCTCCATGTCGCCAAAGGCGAGATTGAATCTGTTACCGCCCAAAGATTGAAAAACAACAACCTTCTCAATTTTTCCTTTGACGCCTATGCTGTAAAATTTGAAGGCTCGGTAATCAACCGAAGGCAGTATTTGGTAGCTATCAGTTATCATTCAGGTGTAGTTTTTTTCAAAGTATTTGATTGGCAGGAAAAGTAAGATGATTTCGCAAATTCAAAGCTGGTCAGATTTTTTCCCTGTAGCTTTCAAGTAATTGAGCACCCCAACCGTCTGATAAATCATGCACAAAATCTCCGCATAAACCACCACCTTCTGCGCCGTCGCCTGCCGCCAAAGCGCATCATTGCTCCGCCAGGAACGGTCGCCCAACACCATCAGCAATATCTGCGAAAACAGCACCACGCTGAACAGCAGCAGCGCCCAGGCATACCGCTTCGGATAGCCTTTTTCCAAAAATATAGCGAAGGCAAACAGCAGGCTCATCACCAAAAAACTGATGAAACCGCTGCGCACGAACAGCCGGTGCCCGCCGTAACTTTCATCGTACGGAACCAGCCCGATGCCGATGTAGCAAACGCCTGCCGCCACGCCGAACAGGGTCGCCAACGCCGCCACACTCCTGGCATTTTCGCTTTTGAAAATGCCTGGCAAGGCTGCAAAAAACAAGGCGATGCAAGCGCCGGTGAGCGTCAATGCAGTTTTGAAAATGAGGTTGGAAGGAAAATTATCCCCGCCGCCGGGGCGGTGGTTTCTGCCGAGGTCGCTGAAAAAATTGTAGGTGAAGGAGTAGCTGGTCAGTTCGTGGTTGTGGATGGTTCCGCCTTCGTAAAGCCACATGGCGAGGTGGGCGAGGACGAGGAAAAGGAGGGTGGAGAGGAGGGTGAGGCGAAAGGAGAGGAGGCGCCAGTTGTACATGGTATTTATGCTGCAACAGCTTGATGCTGAACCACCGCAGGATTGATTTTCCGCTTTTCCACTTCGGTTGTTCCTATTTCTTTCAAGGATTCTTCGATCTCTTGGGGACTTTTTGAGAGGAAGTTTTTCAATGCCTCATAATCCCACTTGTACATCCTGGCGAAACTGTCAACGATGGCTGAAATCAT
Source organism: uncultured Saprospiraceae bacterium (assembly GCA_964533005.1). Taxonomy (GTDB): domain Bacteria; phylum Bacteroidota; class Bacteroidia; order Chitinophagales; family Saprospiraceae; genus UBA6168. The sequence continues at coordinate 2,384 of CAZHLB010000642.1, read as the reverse complement.
GACCGGGTAGGCAAGTTCATTTTCAAGGTGAGGAACCTGGACTCGAAAGGTGGGTTTGAAAATGCCCGGAGGTGGTTTGAGTATGTAAAACCCACTGTCTTTGCTTTCCACTTCCCAACCCTTGGATTTTGCAAAGGCGATAAGACTTTCAACTTTTGGAACTGGCTTTTTCATTTTCATACTGAAAATAAAGACGGTCTATTATGCAGTCAATGCCACATCGAGCGCATCTTCTTGCAAGGCTTCTTCCACTTTGCGAGGTTCTTGCGAAAGAAGTTTTAGCAAAGACCGCTCATCCCAATCGTAGAAATTGGCAAAGCTGGAAGTGATAGTCGTAATCATAAGCGGGTATGCCGGAGAGTGTTCCAAGTGCGGAATTTGGACTCGAAATGATGCTGGTTTGACATCCGCAGGTGGTTTTAAAATGTAAAAATCTTCGTCTTTACTTTCAATTTCCCAGCCTTTGGATTTGACGAAAGCAATGAAACTTTCAACTTTTGGAATTGGCTTCTTCATGATTTTGGCTTGAAGATTTTTTCAAAAATAGATTGAATCGAGTTCAAAGTTAGCTGGTTTTCGATCGGTATTTGAATCGGCTGAAATGACTTCCGGTTGGAATAGTTTTCTTCAAACGAGGGAATATACCAGTAAGCCTTGCCCCTCACCATGAACTCTCCTTTTTCTACATTCAAGTTCAGCCACTCTTTTTTCCTGTCGGGCAAAACCAGAACAATCAAAATCAAAGGAGCGTAATTATTCCCCATTTCTTCTTTCCGCCGGTAAACCAGATGGTTGAAATTTCTGACTTTCAATCTGAAACGGAGTTTGTTTTCAATTTTTCTGACCCTTCGAAGGGTAGTGCATTTCAATTGAACGCCAACAATTTTACCCATCGTTAAAAAGCTGAACCTGCCTACTTGCTCAACCAGGTTAATTTCTTGCAGCGCCAGGTCTTCTCCAAAATCAACATTCGCTTTGGAGGTCGCATACCCTCCATAATCCGCCAAAAATTTGACGTAGGTAACGGACAACAACTCTTTGATAGCTTCCTCATTCATAGTCGTTCAGTTTTGAAATTGCAAGAATAACAAAACCTACTCAATCCCCTCCCCCGCCAAATACCGCTCCGCATCCAGCGCCGCCATGCACCCCGTCCCCGCCGCCGTCACCGCTTGCCGATAGACCTTGTCCGCAGCGTCGCCGCCCACAAAAACGCCCGGAATACTCGTCTTCGACGTGCCCGGTTGCACGATGAGGTAGCCTGTTTCGTCCATTTCGAGAAAGCGTTTGAAAATATCCGTGTTCGGCTGGTGACCGATGGCGACGAAGAAACCTTGCACCTGGATTTCCTGGCGTTCGCCGGTTTGGTTGTTGCGCACCCGGATGCCGGTGACCGAGTCATCACCGACGACTTCTTCGGTTTCGGTGTTCCAGTGAACCTCGATGTTGTGGGTTTTGAGCACCCGTTCCTGCATGATTTTCGAGGCACGCAGCTCGTCCCGGCGCACCAGCAGGTGGACTTTCGGGCAGAGTTTGGCGAGGTAGGTGGACTCCTCCGCCGCCGTGTCGCCGCCGCCGACGACCGCTACTTCCTTGCCTCGAAACAGGAAACCGTCGCAGACGGCGCAGGCGCTGACGCCTTTGTTTTCCAAGCGTTTTTCCGAAGGCAAGCCTAAGTATTTTGCGCTTGCGCCGGTGGCGATGATGATGGTATGCGCCTGCAATTCCTCGCCGCTTTCCGTCCAGATGCGGTGGAAATTTTCGCCGGTGCGAAAATCTACTTTGGTGATAAGTTCCATGCGCACGTCGGTCTCGAAGCGTTCCGCCTGCTGCTTGAATTCTTCCATCATGTCATAGCCATTGATGCCGATGGGGTAGCCGGGGTAATTTTCCACGTCGGTCGTGGTGGTCAGTTGACCGCCCGGTTGCAAACCTGTGAAAAGGATGGGTTTCATGTTCGCCCTGGCGGCGTAAATGGCAGCGGTGTAGCCTGCGGGGCCCGAGCCGATGATGATGCACTTGTGCGGTTGTTGATTTGACATAAGTTGTGTGAAAAATAAAGTTGATGAGGGTTGATGAAGGTTGATACGGGTTGATGGAAGTACAGCTTTAGTCAGGCATAAATCAACTTTATCAACCTTCATCAACCCTTATCAACTTCCCAAAAAAGGGCGGCAAAAATAGCCAAACATCGCAGCGGCAGGCAAAGATTAAAGTCACGCAAGGGCGACTTTGGTTTTTTGTCAAATGCCTGCTACTCGTTACTGTTTGAATGGAAACTTTCAAACGATGGCTAACTTTGAAGCCCGAAAGCCAATCCTTCCATTTTCGAGCGGCGGGGTTTTGAGACCCCGCATCCCGACAACTCGGGATGCGGGGTCTCA
>CAZHLB010000641.1:3339-4368 GCA_964533005.1 uncultured Saprospiraceae bacterium | reverse complement strand
ATTGTTGTTTGTTGATTGTTGTTGTTATGGCTGATGTTTGGATGGACGATGTCGCTACACATCGCACATCCAAACATCAGCCATAACATCAACAATCAACAATCATGTAATCATCAATCATGTAATCCTCCTGCGCATGAGTTGCAAAAGGTGGACGCCTGTTTTTACTTAGATTTCAACATTTTCAACACTTCCAGGACTTCCCCTTTGCCGTTGCTCGCACGAGCGAAATACACCCCCGGCTGCAACTCCCCGGCATCGAAATTCACGGAATAGCTCCCTTTTCCCTGCACTTCATTCACCAAAACCGCCACCTGCCTACCGCTCAGGTCGAACACCTCGATGTTGACCATGCCTCGTTCCGTCACGTCGTAGCGCAGAGTGGTTTGGTTGCCGAATGGGTTGGGGTAATTGTCCATCGTCAGTTGCTGACCGACGGAGGCGGGGACTGCAACGCCAACGTTTCCGCCCGGCGGAAGGGTCAGCGCCTGCGGTTTGTCGGCAGGAGCACCGCCACATTTGCCGTCGCCAGCCCAGGGAGCAGCGAGGTACGGGAAGCGGGTTTGAAAAACAGCATCGTTTTTCTCCACGCCAGTCGAGTAGGTCAGCACGTCGAGCAGGTCTTGCGTGACGGGGCTGCCGCCGTTGAAATCGTCGTACCACAAGCCAATCGCCGCCAGCGCAACGCCCGCAACTGCCTGTAATTCAATGCGAGTCACGTCGTCCTCCAGCCTGCGACCGTTCGGGAAGCCGTCCATGTTGGGGATGAGCTGAGGGGCGGCACTTTGATTGTACGCCGGGTCGGTCAAGCCAGCGACGGCGGCTGCGATGATGCCGAGCGAGCTAAACTGCGGGCTGGTTCGAGGAGTCGGGAGGACGCTGAGATTGAGCCGGAGCATGTCGCCGCCGTTGGGCAAGAAGTTGTTGATGAACGGCTTGCCGGGTGCGAGCGGGTTGCCGCCTTTGCCAGTGGCAAGTTGATACGGCGGGAAATTCGGGACGCCCGTGTGGAAGATGGGCCACAAATCA
>CAZHLB010000641.1:0-3329 GCA_964533005.1 uncultured Saprospiraceae bacterium | reverse complement strand
CAAATCAACTGAGCGGGGCTGACCGGGGCCCGGCAGCAGCAAATGCCCAAAAATATTATCGTCGAGCGCCGTGCCCGCCACCGCCGCCGAGCCTTTCAGCGGGAACAAGCCATCCTGCCCGTTGCCAAAATCGAATGCGCCGAGCGAATTTCGCTGGATGCGCAGCTTGGAAAACGCAGGCACTGCGCCGCCAAAAAGGTCGTCGTCCATGTACAATGCCAGCTCAGGATTGTAGAAATATGGGTACAGGTTGGTCAACTCATCGTACGGCGTGGCTGCGTTCCAGGCGTCTTTGTAGCCCAACGGAATCACGGCTTCGTTGGTCAGCGGCATGCCCAGGCGGGAGACTTGAGCCCAGTCGCCGTCCCAATTTACCGTGCCCGTTCCGAGGGTGCGGATGCGCTGGCGGCTGGCGCTCGCCCAAACGCCGATGATGAAGTCGGAATCCAAAAGCGCCGGGTCGCCGCTGTTGCTGCCGACACCTTCTTTCAAGGCATGGCTGAGCGGAATTTGGATGGCAATAGCGCTGGCATTGAAGCAAGCCAAACCGTCCCGAGGCGCACCGCTGCTGAGTCTTGGCGCATCGCCGAGGTCGAAAATGCCGCCCAGGTCAACAAAAAACGGGTCGTCCACGGGGCCTGCGAAGACCTTTTCCCCCAGCCTGCCGGGCATCACGGCATTCTGCATCAGTTGCGAGTAAGTCGTGTTCAAACCAATCGGCGAGTTAATGGAACGCTGCCCGATGTTGGGCGGCGGCACGATGCCTTTCTCGACGATGGTGCAGACCTTTTCGCCATTGACCAACTTCTCGCAAGTGTAGTATTGGCGCAGGTTCTGCTTGCCGAGGCGAATGTTGAAAAACGTGGTCGGGTCTTCATTTTCCGTCCAAAAAGTGAAGCGGTAGGTGACCTCGTCGCCGAAGTTACCGAGGTCGTTTTCGATGTGGATTTCGTAGCGGACGTTTTCGCCGAACTGGTAATAGTTGGGTCCCCCTTGCGGCAACTGCCCCGGCACGTAAAGTGCGATGATGGTCATCGTCGTCGGGTCGTCCGGGCTGCGGAAGGCATAAACGTCGGTGTTGTCAGCCAGCGGGTCGTACGCAATCAGCGGCGCTTCCCGGTGGCTGGATGCTTGCAACGACAGGTTGAAAAGAACTGCCAGGAGCAAGCCGAGGAAATATTTCTGACTGTATTTCATGATTGCTTTTTTGAAAATGGTTTTGACACTGATTTCACTGATTCGACTGATTTGATACTGAATTTTAGTGCTGCATCAGGGAAAGCAGGGTCGGTTGAACTGTGCCGCCAAACTCCAGTTTGGCGGAGGCTTCACCGCCGAACTGGAGTTCGGCGGCACGGGAAACTCAATTGGTATGATTCGCCTCAATGCCGCTCCACGGCAGCGCCAGGTACGGGAAGTTCTTCTGAAACTTCTTGTCGTTCTTGCTCACGCCGGTGTCGTAAGTCACCACATCAAGAAGGTCTTGCGTCACCGGGTTCGAGCCGGTGAAGTCGTCGTACCACAAGCCAATCGCCGCCAGCGCCACGCCTGCCACTGCCTGCAATTCAATGCGGGTCACGTCGTCTTCCAGCCTTCGCCCGTTCGGGAAGCCATCCATATTTGGAATCCACTGCAAGGCAGATGAGCCGTTGTAAGCCGGGTCGAGCAAGCCGGAAACCGCTGCCGCAATGATGCCATGCGAGGAAAAAGCGGGGTCGTTTCGCTTGGTGCGAGGCGTCGCCATGTTTAGACGAAGCATGTCTCCGCCGTTGGGCAGGAAGTTGTGAATGAAGGGTTTACCTGCTGCGAGCGGGTTGCCTGCTTTGCCGGTGGCAAGTTGGTACGGCGGAAAATTCGGAACGCCCGTGTGGAAAATGGGCCACAAATCCACCGACCGAGCCTGACCGGGCCCCGGCAAAAGCAGCGTCCCAAAAATGGCGTCGTCGAGCGCCGTGCCAGCCACCGCCGCCGAGCCTTTCAGCGAAAACAAGCCATCCTGCCCGTAGCCAAAATCGAACGAGCCAAGCGAATTGCGCTGAATGCGCAGCGCCGAAAACGAAGGCACCGCACCGCCGAAAAGGTCGTCGTCCATGTACAGCGCCAGTTCCGGGTTGTAGAAATACTTGTCCAGATTGGTGTCTGTAATTTCATCGTAAGGCGTGATGCCGTTCCAATAGTCCTTCCAGCCCAGTGGAATCAACACTTCGTTGGTCAACGGCATGCCCAGGCGGGAAACCTGCACCCACTGGCTGCTTTGCGATTGAATGCCGCCTTCCGGGTCGAAAACGGTCACCTTCCTGCGGCTGGCGCTTGCCCAAACGCCAATCACATAGTCGGGGTCGAGAATGTTGGTCGGCGAAGAAGGAGCGGTTGCCTTGCGCAAAGTCGAAATCGGAACCTGGATGGCAATGGCGTGAACGTTGAATTGCGCCAAGCCATCCCTTGCGCCGCCGTCCTGCCGGGGCAGGTTGCCCAGGTCGAACACGCCGCCGAGGTCAACGAAAAAGGGGTCGTCCACCGGACCGGCGAAGATTTTTTCGCCCGTCGTAGCAGTGGCGATGGCGCTTTTCCAAATCTGCGCATAGCTGCCCTGCACACCCACCGGCGAGCCGATGGAGCGAGGACCGATGTTGGTCGGCGGCACGAAAGCGTAGCCGATGATGGTCTGCCAGCTTGCGCCGTTGTTAGTGCTGCGCTCGACTTTGTAGGTAGCGAGTTGGTTGGTTTTGCCGAGGCGGATGTTGAAAAAAGTGGTCGGGTCGTTGTCGGTCAGCGTGAAAGTGAAACGGTAGGTGATTTCGTCCCCGTGAATGCCGGCGTCGTTGTCCACGTGGATTTCGTAGCGGATGTTTTCGCCAAACGTGTAGTAGTTGGGCCCGCCCTGGGGAAGTTCGCCGGGGATGTACGTGGCAATCAGCGTCACCGTGTTGGTTTTGTCGGGACTGATGAAAGCATAGACGTCCGTGTTGTCCGCCAACGGGTCGTTTGCGATGAGCGGCGCTTCCCGGTGGCTGGAGGCAAAAGCTGCCTGAGCCAGCGGAAGGCACAAAGCCAGAAGTAAAGTTTTGAACATGATTGATTTCATAACACAATGGTTTTGAATGAAAAATGAAGAAATTGATTCGATTGGTCGCAGGTAACGGGTGCATGGTTTTGGAAAAAATCAACCCAGCCATAGCCAAGAGCAGCATGGAAAAGGGTTGGTCAAAACCAAAATCGGAAAGTAGCGGCGAGGCATGGTTGCCTCGGTGTAGGAAAAGCAGATTGCTCTGAGTTGAATTAGGATTTGCAGGATTTCAAAGGATATTAAGGATTGGGACGTTGGGAGG
>CAZHLB010000640.1:0-4375 GCA_964533005.1 uncultured Saprospiraceae bacterium | reverse complement strand
ACTTTTTTAGGAGAACCTCTTTGTCAACCGACAAATGAAACATCCCAAAATTTTTTCAAAATTTTTCTCCAAAAAGACCTTCCCGGCTGCTGCGGCATTTTTGTTTTTAGCGGCAGCGCTGCCTGCCCAGAAATACAACTTCATCAATTTCAACGTGGAAGACGGCTTGCTGCAAAGCCAGGCAACGTCCATTTGCCAAGATAAACAGCGGCACCTTTGGATTGGCACGCTCGGCGGCGTCAGCCGCTTCAACGGCAGGCAATTCACGCATTTCACCAAAACGGAAGGCTTGGCGGACAACCACGTGACAACGCTGCTTTGCGACCGCCACGGCAAGATTTGGGTAGGCTCGCACGAAGGCGTTTCGGTGTTCGACGGCAAGCGTTTCAAGATTTACCGGATTCCGGAAAAGCAGGAAAAAAACGGGGTAGCTCACCTGGTCGAAGACCAGCAGGGACAGGTGTGGGCGCTGGGCTACGGGCAGCTTTTCCTGTTCAAAAACGACAGCTTTTTGCCTGCGCCCGGCTTGCCGGAATTTGAAAAACCGGATGGCTCGAAGACGGTCAAACTCACCTCACTCGACCTGGATTTGCAAGGCTCGCCTATCTTTTCCGCCGCAGACGATGGTTTGTTTTTTTTGAAAAATGGGCGATGGGTCAAGCAGGTTGCTTTCCCCAAAATGCCCAAGCAGCTTGTCGTGCATCAGGTAAAGATTACCGCCGCCAGGGATACGCTGTTGGCATCCTCCAATGGGTTGATGGTGTTGAAAAACAACAAGTTGCAGCATTTTTACCCAGCATCGGAGCGGCTCAAATTGCCCGTTTTTTCCATCGAAGAAGATGCTAACGGCAACATCTGGACAGGCGCCATGCCTGGCGCAGCTTGCTTGAGAAAACGCCAGCGAGCCATTTCTCAGGAATTTGGGTTGCCGCCAGGCGACAAGTTTGAGTTGCTTTTTTTTGGCGAGAAAGAAGGCTTCACGGACAACTGGGTGAACGAAATTTTCCGGGACGCCGAGCATCGGCTTTGGTTCGCCACTGAAGTAGGTGGCGTTTTTCGTTTCAACAATTTCCGCTTCATTTCTTTCGATGAGCATGCCGGACTGAGCGACCCGGTCGTGATGGGCATCGTGGAAAGCCAGGGGGCGAAGTTCATCGGCACGGGCGGCGAAGGCTTATTCAAGTTGGCGAACGGCAAAATCAGCCCTGTTCCACTAAGTGAACAACTGCGGCATATCGGCTCGCTTCACGCTGACAATCAAGGGAATATTTACCTCGGAATTTATACCGGCGGCTTGTGGAAGTGGAGCAGAAAGGGGCAGGCGAAGCCTTTCATCTTTGAAAACCAGCCTGCTCAAGTCAGCGCCAACGGCATTTTTGTGGATGAAAAAGGAGCGGTTTGGGTGGCTGGAGCCAAATATTTACTCCGAGCCGCACCCGGCAGCCTCGACCTGAAAATCAGAGACACGCTGTCCGCCGCCGACGTCCGCCGCCTCTCGCCCGACACGCTTTTGCTGACTGGCGCTCAAGGCGTCTGGCTTTTCGATGAAAAACGAGACACTGCCACGCCGCTATCCTTTCCCGAATTGAAGGAGGCGCACAACATCTGCGCCGCCGTCTTTGGCGAGGTGGTTTGCATCGGCACGAGCGACCGGGGCGTGTTTATTTTTCAAAAAAGCGCCCTCGCCCGCAGGTCGCCGTTCATCAACATCGGCAAGGCGGAAGGTTTGCCCAGCAATTTCATTTACAACGTCCTCGCCGAGCGGGTCGCCGTGCCCCTCAATCCGCCGCCGGTGCCGACCGCTGAGACCGTTTCTTCGTCCAACAACCAGCCATTCAACCATTCAACCATTCAGCCATCCACCGTCCTAAGAGTTTGGTTAGGAACGGGTTACGGCATCAGTTGCCTGACGCTGAACGACGATTTGAGCATTCAGCGCATCACCAACTACGGCAAAACGGACGGCTTGACCGGGATGGAAAGCAACCGCAACGCCTCACTGCAAGACGCCGATGGCAGCCTTTGGTTTGGCTTGACGGGCGGCTTGTTTCATTTTCAAAACGACCAGGCGGACGCCACGCCAGCCGTTGCGCCAGTGGTTCATCTGGCTTCGGTGAAGGTTTTTTCGGAAAATTTCACGGACACCACCCGCTTCGACAGCACCGATAATTGGACAGGAGTGCCGCTCGGCTTGCGCCTGAACCATCGCCAAAATCACCTCACTTTCGAGTTGGACGGAATCTGCCTGCGCAACCCGGAGCAGGTGCTTTACAAATACAGATTGGAAGGGCTGGACGAACATTTCACGGTGGCGACGAGCAACGTTATCACCTACTCGTCGCTGCCGCCAGGCAAGTTCGTTTTCCGAGCCTTTGCGCTCACGCCAGATAGTTTGCTCTCGGAAAAGCCGGTGGAATATGCCTTTGAAATCACCGCTCCGTTTCACACAAAAACGTGGTTTCGGCTGTCGGTACTTGCTGCTTTGCTGGTGCTTGGCGGCGTCATTTTGCTTGAAAAAGTGCGCAGTCGGGAGCGCCAGCGCCGCCGTTTGGAACAGCTTCGAGCCGAAGAATTCAACCGCCTGCGCAAGCGCACCGCCGAGGATTTTCACGATGAAATGGGCAACAAACTCACCCGCATCAATGTGCTGACCGATATTTTGAAGCTGAAAATCAGGAAGGAAAACCATCCCGATAGCTATCGGGACGTTGGGCAAATCGTGGAGCAAATCAAGGACAACGTCGGCGCACTTTACAGCGGCAGCCGGGACATCATTTGGTCGCTGCACCCCGGTCACGACGAGTTTTGGACGGTGGTCGAGCGGCTGCGGGAGGTGGGCAGCGAACTGTTCAGCGAGACGGAGACGGCGTTTGAATTTCGCAACGAAGTCGTTGAAATTCAGCCGGTTAAAATCTCTCTTGATTTCAGTCGGAATTTGCAGATGATTGCGAAAGAGGTTTTTAACAACGCCCTCCGCCATGCCCAAGCGACGCAGGTGACGCTGTCAGTGGAGCAGCGGGACGGGGCGTTGGCGCTTGTTTTTTCAGACAATGGGAAAGGATTTGACCCTGCTGCGGCGAATGGAGGCAATGGGTTGAAAAATTTGAAAAACCGGGCGGAGCGGTTGGGAGCCGAATTAGAAATATGGTCTGAAAAAACAGGAACGAAGATTATCGTCAGCTTGAAAATAGCTACTTAGATTAGATGCAGGTGGTTTTGAAAGGGAAATTTTGAAAAAATTTCCCTTTCAAAACCACCTGCATCTATAATCTATTACGCACTATATTTCTCCACAAAAGCCTTCATTTCATCCACCATTTCCGGCGAGCCAATAGCAACAGTTATACGTTGATGTAAATCCACCGGCTGAATATCCAGCACACGTTGCAGGCTGCACGTAATTGCCTTTCCACCAGCCTGTTCCACAATATAGCCAAGCGGATTGCACTCATATAATAAGCGCAATTTACCAAGCGGATATTTGCGGGTATTCGGATATAAAAATATGCCGCCCTGGAATAAAGTGCGGAGAATATCCGACACCATCGAACCAATATATCGAAGCTGTAAATTCGAGTCGGAACAATGGTCAATATATCGCCGCATTTCCACGTCGAATTTTAAATAATAGCCCTGATTTAAAGAGTAAAAATTTCCCCGCTTTGGAATTTGAATATTCTGGTGCGACAGGCAAAACTCGCCGATGGTCGGGTCGAGCGTGAAGCCGTTGACGCCGTTGCCTGTCGAGTAAACCAGGATGGTCGAAGTGCCGTATAAAACGTAGCCCGCCGCCACGAGGTCGGAGCCTTTTTGCAAAAAATCCTCTTTCGTCACGACGCCTGCCGAGTCGCTTTTCCGGCGGTAAATCCCGAAAATCGTTCCCACCGAAACATTCACGTCAATATTGGACGAACCATCGAGCGGGTCAAAAACGACCACGTATTTGCTGTCCTTGCCATCCAGCGGGGGCAGCGGCACGAAGTCTTCGTTTTCTTCCGAAGCAATTCCGGCGCATTCGCCGCTATTGCGCAGGCATTCGATGAGCTTTTCGTTGGCGTAGAGGTCGAGTTTTTGCACCACGTCCCCGGTGACGTTTTCCGAGCCGGCAGCGCCGAGAATATTGAGCAAGCCTGCCTTGTTGACTTCCCGGTTGACGATTTTGGCGGCGACGCCGATGTCCCGCAGCAAGCCGGTCAGCTCGCCGCTGGCAAAAGGGATTTCCTTCTGGCGGCGAATGATGAATTCATCGAGTGTTACAATTCGATTTTGCATGGTCAGGAAAAAAAAAGGAAGCGGAGGGAGCGGCGTTTTTGTGGGAAATTTTTGTAAAAATTTAACCCAAAAACGCGCGAGACACAAACAAATTATAAAAAAC
>CAZHLB010000639.1:0-4388 GCA_964533005.1 uncultured Saprospiraceae bacterium | reverse complement strand
TCCACCAAAAACTGACCGGCGGAAAGCTCGTTTTTGTCCAACCGAACATCGCCCACTTGCCTGCCTTGCGCATCGAAAACCCGCACCAGCAATGGTTGGAGGTTATTGAAAGCATGCTCCACCAGCAAGTTTCCGCTCGCCGGATTCGGATGCACGGATTTTACCACGCTGCCGACGTAGCCGTTTAATTCTTCCGCGCCAGTCGTTCCCGTTTCATACAGTTTTGCCACCTCGTCAGCCGTCAGCGACTTATTGTAAATTTTCACTTCGTCCAATGCGCCGGTGAAATATTGACCGCCTTCGATGGGATTGTTGCCCATGCCCAGCGGCAGGTTGGTGCTGTTCAGCGTACCGGCGGCGGGCAGGTTGTTGACTTCCTCGCCGTCGAGGTAAATGATGTCGTTCACGCCGTCATGCACCATCGTCACGTACCACCAGAAGCCAGGTACCAATTCGTTGCCGTCGCCGCTGTCCATATCGTGGATGAAATTTTCGGAAACGGCATTCTTGCTATTGGTCGTCCAAACGATTTTGTTGTGCTGCGGCAGCGAGATTTTCCAGCGTTGGCTCCAATGCCCGAAGTCAATCACGTAAGCTTCCGGGTCGGTCGTGACGGCGTCGGTGCGAATCCAAAAACCAACCGTTGTGTAGTCGGAAATGAGCTGCACGGCATTGGGAGCCAGCACTGAATCCTGGTCTCCGTCAAACTTAATCGCTTGAATGCCAGTGCCATTCGGGTGCGTCACTGCTTCGAAAGTCGGGTTGCCGCCAATTGCGCCATGATTGGCGTAAGGCGTAGCGTCGTTGGCATTGCCGTCGAATTTGTACCAGGCGACTAAGCCAGCCTCGCCGGTGTCAATTTCCGCATCCGTAGAGACGGTAATATCAGCCACGTCAGACTCATTTCCCGCCAAGTCGAAGGCATAAACTTCAAAAGTGTAAGCCGTTTCAGGGTCTAAACCGCCGACCAAAACGGAGGTCGCCGTGCCTGCCAAACTGTCAAAAAATACCCCGTCCACGAGCACCACGTAGCCAGCCACAATCACGTCGTCGGTCGAAGCCTCCCAGGAAAGCAGCACGGAATGGGCGCCGGTCGTGGCGCTCAGGTTGCCGGGAATCGTTGGCGGCGTCACGTCGGGGGTTTGGTCGGGGCCCGTTGTTGCTTTCAAAGATGTGGGCAGCGACTCGTTGCCAGCCTCGTCCACTGCCGTTACGCTGAAGTCGAATTCAGTCAGCGGCGTCAGCGTAGGCAGGTAGGCGGAGGTGCTTTCGCCCGTCCAAACTTTGGTTCCGTCCACGTACAAATTGTAGCCGGTCACTGCCACGTTGTCGGTCGCAGCCAGCCATGAAAGGCTGACGTTGTTGAATTCCACCGAGGCAGAAAGGTTGAGCGGAGCGGAAGGCGCTTCGGTGTCCGTTTGTGCCGGAGGCGTGGATTGCGCAGTGTAAAGCGCAGCGATTTCCGCAGCGGAGAGCGCCACTTTGTAAATCTGCACTTCGTCCAAAGCTCCTTTGAAATAGCAGCAATTGTCAATCGGGCTGTAGCCGATGCCGAGCGGGTGGATAGTTGCGTCGAGGGAGCCGGAGACGTTTTTTTCGGCGACCTGCGCGCCGTTGAAATAGATGATGTCTTTCGTGCCGTCATGCACAAAAACCACGTGCGTCCAGGTGTTCAGCGCCAGCGGGGTGCCGGAATCCATGTCCGAGCAGCAATTTCCGCCGGAGTGGGTGGTGAAAACGGGCTTGCCGTGATTGGGCATGGAGATTTTCAAACGCTCCTGCCAGCCGCCGTTCGACAGCAAATAGACCTCGCCGCTGGCGGGAAATTCTTCCGGGTTTACCCAAAAGCTAATAGTCGTGTAAGGCGAATTCAATTGCGGCGAATTGGCAGCCGAGATGCCGTCGCTCACGCCATTAAATGAGTAGGCTTTATTGGCTCTGCCAAAACGGTCGTCCGACAATTGCGCACCTGCGACCGAGGCGTTGTTGTGATAATCCGTGCCATCGTTGGCGTCGCCGCTAAATGTATATTCCGCCACCAAGTTTCCGCTGACCGTCGGCGCCGGGTTTTGCGCAGCATACAATGCGGCGATTTGCACATCGCTCAAAGCGACTTTGAAAATCTGCACGTCGTCGAGCGAGCCATCGAAAAAGCCGCCATTGTCAAGCGGGTCGTAGCCAATGCCAAGCGGGTGCCGGGTTTTGTCGAGTGCGCCAGCGACGAGTTTTGTCGCCACCTGCGCGCCGTTGAAATAGATTTTGTCATTCATGCCGTCATGCACCATCGTCACCATCGTCCACTGACCGATGGTCAGCGGTGTGCCGGAGTCCATGTCCGAGCAGCAATTTCCGCCGGAATGCGTGGTGAAAACAGGCTTGCCGTGATTGGGCATTGAGATTTTCCAACGCTCCTGCCAGCCGCCATTCGACAGCAAATACACTTCGCCCGAAGCGGGGAAGGCGTCAGGTTTTACCCAAAAATTAATGGTCGTGTAATCGGATTGCAGCGCTGCGGAATTGGCTGCCGTGGCAGCGCCTTGCAACGCATTGCCGCCCCAGCCGTGCCGGTTGGCAGTCGCTACGACGCTGGCATCGAGTGTTGCGTGGTTGCCAAATTGCGAGTCGTCCGCTCCGTCGCCGTTCAAACTATAGCTCGCCACCAGGTCGCTGGCGACGCCGGGAAAAGTGGATTGCGCAATGTAAGCCGCTGCCACTTGGGGAGCGCTCAGCGCAAAATTGGCAATCTGCACGTCGTCAATCGCTCCGTCAAAATAGCAGCAATTGTCAATTGGACTGTAGCCAATTCCAAGCGGATGAACCGTCGCATCGAGCGCACCGGAGACCAATTTCGTAGCCACCTGCACGCCGTTGAAGTAGATGATGTCGTTCGTGCCGTCATGCGTCATGACCACATTCGTCCAGGCATTCAGCGTCAGCGGGATGCCAGAATCCATGTCGCTGCAACAATTGCCGCCGGAGTGGGTGGTGAAAACGGGCTTGCCATGATTGGGCATCGAAATTTTCCAGCGCTCCTGCCAGCCGCCAAAAGACAGCAGGTAAATCTCGCCGCTGGCGGGAAAAGAATTGGGCTTCACCCAAAAACTAATGGTCGTGCTGGCGGAATTCAATTGCGCCGAATTGCTCGCCGTCACGCTCGAAGACGTGCCGTTGAATTGAAAAGCGCTGTTGCCAAAACCGAAGCGGTCGGTGGTCGCCGCCACGTCTGTCGCCCAAGCATGGTTGCCAAAAGTGGAAAGGTCGAGCGTGTTTTTGCTGAAAGGATAGGACGCCACCAAGCCCGGCACAACAGTCGGAGGTGTGTTTTGCGTCGCATACAAACTGGCAATTTGCGCAGCGGACAAAGCCGAAGCATAAATCTGCACTTCGTCCAAAACACCATCCAAAAAGTTGCCGCCGTCCACCGCATTGTAGCCGATGCCGAGCGGTTTGGTGGTGCTGTTCAACGTGCCGGAAACGTTTTTTTCAGCCACCTGCACGCCGTTGAAATAGATGATGTCCTTCGTGCCGTCATGCACAAAAACCACGTGTTTCCAGACGCCCGGCACGAGTTCGTTGCCGCCGCCAGCGTCCATGTCGGAGATGCCGGAGGAGTTGTTGGTCGTCCAGACCAGCTTGCCGTGCGTGGGCAGCGAGATTTTCCAGCGCTCCTGCCAGCCGCCGAAAGTCAGCGGATAAGCCTCGCCGGAAACGGGCAGCGCATTGACTTTTATCCAAAAAGCCACCGTCGTGTAGTTGGAGTTGAGCGCCGCCTCATTGGGCGCTTCGAGGAAGCTCTGCTCCCCGTCAAAACTGAAAGCATTGTTTGCCCAGCCAAAACGGTCTTGCGCCAACAAAGCGCCATGAACCGCAGCCGTGTTGCCGTTTGCCGAGAGGTCTTTGGCGCTTCCGGTAAAGCTGTAGTTTGCCACCGGCGTCTGCGCCTGCAAGCCAGCGAGGGCAAGCAGCCAGCCGCAAAGGAGCATTGAAAGAGGTCGTAAAGTCATTTTCATATTGAGCTATTAAATGGTTGGAAAAATAACCCGCGTCAGGAGCCGGTAGCGTGTCGCTCACACCGTTTGCGACGTGCTACCTGTTCCAGAACTTAGGTTAATTACTGGATTGAAATTCGAGTTTGCCTTTTTGACCGAGGAATGGCAGGGATTGCCTGGATTTGGAAGAGTAAAAATTTGGTGAGTTTTTGTCCTGTCATCCTGTCCTTTTTGAAAAAGTAGATTTGGTGAAAAATCTGTTTCGCAAAATTCCGCAATCGGCGGGGTGGGGAGTGGTACTTTGATGCGGAATGGTGGTATTATGGTGAAAAGGTGGGGGGGGGGTGAAAGCAACAAAGTTTGCAAACTCTGGTTTGTCTTATATTTGAAATTCAATCA
>CAZHLB010000638.1:0-4403 GCA_964533005.1 uncultured Saprospiraceae bacterium | reverse complement strand
GTTCCCATCCTCCTCGCGTCTCATATCCCAAATATCCTTGCCCATCCGACATATCCTGCTTCAAAATTTACAAATCGCCAAGCTGCGGTCGCAGCAAAATCTCCTCCACGACCGCCTGCCCGCTCAGTTGCCAAGCGCCCCAAACTGCCAGCGCCACGTCTTCCGCCTTCATCATGCGGCTCTCCGGCACCGTCGTGCCAGCCCAAGAATCCGACCAGGTAGCGCCGGGCAGCAGTGCCGTGACCCGGATGCCTTTGTCCTTCAATTCCTCCCGCAAAACTTTGGAAAAGCCGAGCAAGGCAAACTTGGAAATGCTGTACGAGCCGCCATCCGGGTAGGCAAAAAGGCTGGCGATGGAGCACATATTAAATACGTGTCCCCGCCGGTGCGGCAACATGAGCGGCAAAATAGAGCGGGTCAAATAGTAGGCGCTGTTCAGGTTGGTTGCCATGAGTTGCTCGAAGATGCCTTCTTCTTCCTTGTGAATTTCGCCGGAGCGGTAAACGCCTGCGTTGTTCACGAGCACGTCCACCTGCTGCCAATTTGATTTCACCAGGTCGGCGAAGGCTTGCACCTCTGCTTTTTGGCTGACGTCGGAGGGCCGGGTCAGGATTTCCCGGCTGGGAAATTTGTCGAGCAACGCCATTTTGAACTCCGCCAAATCCGCCGCCGTGCGAGCGCAGAGGGCGAGGTCGAAACCTTCCTCGGCAAATTTTTCGGCGATGGCTCTGCCGATGCCTTTCGTTGCGCCGGTGATGATTGCTTTCATTTCCAAGTGATGCGTGGGACGGGTTTCCCGCAAAGTCCGCAAAGCGAGCAAAAGTAAAAACGCCGCCCGGCTGCCTGCCTGAAACTTTGGAAATGGCTTAGTTTTGCCCACGTTTCACCGGGGGAGGAAAAATGTCATTTTTGAAAAAAATGACATTTTTAAACGCCGGGAAGCTAAAACCAACTGAATATGAAAAAGATAGGCATCCTTTTCGGCAAAGAAAGAACGTTCCCGAAGGCATTCGTCGAGCGGGTCAACTCGAAACACGTGGACGGCATCACCGCCGAATTTGTCAAGGCAGACGAGCTTTGGTGCAACAAACCCAGCGGCTACGCAGTGATAATTGACCGCATTTCGCAGGACGTTCCGTTTTACCGGGCGTACCTGAAAAATGCCGCCGCCACTGGCACGGCAGTCATCAACAACCCGTTTTGGTGGAGCGCCGACGAGAAATTTTTCAACAACGTCCTGGCAGAGCAGGTCGGCGTGCCGGTGCCAAAAACCGTTTTGCTGCCAAGCAAAGACCATCCTGACGACACCTCCTCGGAGAGTTTTTCCAACCTGAAATTCCCACTCGAATGGGAAGCCATGCTCGATTATCTCGGCGGTTTTCCTTGTTTCATGAAGCCTCACGCAGGCGGCGGCTGGAAAAGCGTCTATCCGGTGGCAAACTGGGGCGAAGTGTTCAAAGCCTACCACGAGACGGGGCAACTGGTCATGCTGTTCCAAAAGGCGGTCAATTTTGACAGCTATTTCCGTTGCTACTGCATCGGCAGAAAGTACGTCCGAATCATGGATTACGAGCCTCGCAACCCGCATCACCAACGCTACGTGGCTGACCACAAGCCTTCGCCAGAACTCCTGGCGACGATGGAAGACTACGTTTTGCGGCTCTGCAATGGCTTGGGCTACGACTTCAATACGGTCGAGTTTGGCGTGGAAAATGGCATCCCGGTCGCCATTGACTTCTGCAACCCGGCTCCCGACGCAGATGTTAATTCCGTTGGCAAAGAGAACTTCGAGTGGGTCGTGGAAACGATGGCGACCTACGCAATCGAGCGGGCGCAGGCGCATCGGGACGGGCAGCACAATCTCACTTGGGGGACTTTTGTCAGAAATGCTTGCCTGGAAACCATGCCCGGCAACACCAACGGTGAGCCAAAGCCAGCCGCAAAAAAGAAAGCGGCGAAAGCATAAAATTCAAGCGGCTCGCCCAGGTGCGAGCCGCTTGAATTTTCAAACGTTACAACACAAAAACGAATAAGAATGAAACACGCAAGGTTAGCCATACTCGACATGTACGAGGGCAGTCGAAACCTCGGAATGCGCAACATCCAGGCAATTGTCGAGCAGTTTGAAGACAGCCTGGATTGGGAAATTTTCGACGTGAGAAGTGAGGTGAACGTGCCCGACCTCAGCTTCGACATTTACATTTTCTCCGGGGGCCCCGGCAACCCGCTCGTCGGCGACGAAAGCTGGCTGGAACCTTTTCACGAACTCATCGAAGACATCTGGCAATACAATCGCAGCGGCGAGATGCCAAAAAAGTATGCCTTCTTCATTTGCCACTCTTTCCAGATGGCTTGCCACCACTTCCGCATCGGCAAAATCACCAAACGGCGCTCGAAATCCTTCGGCACTTTCCCCGTCCACAAAACGGACGATGGCGAAGATGAATGGCTGTTTCGGGAACTGAACGAGCCGTTCTGGGTGGCGGATTTCCGGGAGTGGCAAGTGGTCGAGCCTGATTTTCATCGCATGAATAAAATCGGTGCAAGGCTCCTCGCCATTGAAAAAGACCGCCCGCACGTGGGTGATGAGCGAGCGATGATGGCGGTGCGTTTTTCACCGGAAATGATTGGCACGCAGTTTCATCCCGAAGCAGACCCGGTGGGCATGAGAGGCTATTTTTCGGAGCAGGAACGCATCAATGCAGTGATGGACGAGTACGGCGAGGCGAAGTATTTTCAGATGGTGGAGGACTTGAAAGACCCGGCGAAGATTCAGCGGACGCATAAAATTTTGTTGCCCTTGTTTTTGTACAAATCCATTCAGGGGGTGAAAAAAAGCAGCCTTGCCTTAGTTTAGCGGCGGACGAATGGCTGAATGGTTCAATGGTTGAATGGTTTGTCAACCCATCCATTCAGCCATTTAACCATTCAACCATTTGAATATGATACCGCACATCCGCCAAGCCTACAACGCAGCCTTCACCGAGGAAAAATACCAAGCCTTCCTCGAAGAAATCTTTCAAGCCACCCACCACCGACCGCCATTTCACATCGCCGAGACGCCGCTTTTCGTGCCGAAGGACTTCGGTCAACTGCTTTTCCAAGCTTGCGAGGAACTGGTGGATGTGATTGTCCAGCCCGATTTCAAGGAGCTTTCGCAACCTGCGCTTTTGCCACAACAGGAAGTGCCGGGCGAGACGCAGCACACGACTTTTTTGGTAATTGACTTCGGAGTTTGCAGGGACGAGGCGGGGAATTTGACACCGCAACTGATTGAAATTCAAGGTTTCCCTTCGCTTTTTGGTTATCAGCACTTGTGCGCTGAAGCTTACCGCAAACATTTCTACATCCCGGATAATTTGCTCCACCTGTTCGGCGGCTTGACCCCTGAAACTTACGTGGAAAAGCTACACCGGATCATTGTCGGCGACTCGAAACCGGAAAACGTCCTCCTGCTCGAAATCGAACCGGAAAAGCAAAATACCCAGGTGGATTTTTGGGCGACCCGGCAAATGTTGGGCATTCAGGTCAAGTGCCTGTCCGACCTTAAAACGGAAGGCAGAGACGTTTTTTACCTCGACGAAAACGGTCGCCGGGTGGTGGTGGAGCGTATTTACAACCGCATCATTTTTGATGAATTGGACAAAAAGGCTGACCTGCCTCGTGAGTTTTCTTTTGAAAAAGAATACAATGTGCATTGGGTCGGTCATCCGAATTGGTTTTTCCGCATCAGCAAACACACGTTGCCGCTTTTTCAAAGCCGCTTCGTTCCCAAGTCTTTCTTTTTGAGCGAATTGGATGAAGTGCCGGATGACTTGGAAGGATACGTTTTGAAGCCGCTCTTTTCCTTTTCCGGGCAAGGCGTCAAAATTCACCCGACTAAACAAGACATCGAAGCCATTCCCGAAGCAGAACGCACCAATTTCATACTCCAGCAAAAAGTCGCCTACGCACCCGTCGTGCAAACACTTGACGAGCCTGCCAAAGCCGAAGTCCGAATGATGCTGGTTTGGGAAGACGGAAAGGAAAGACCGGAAATCATCACCAATCTGGTGCGCCTGAGCAAAGGCGAAATGGTCGGCGTCCGCTACAATTTGGGCAAGAAATGGGTCGGCGGAACGGTAGGTTTTTTTGAGGATTTGAAGATTTGAGGATTTGATGCGACATCAAATCCTCAAATCTTCAAATCCTCAAAAAACAAAAACCCCGGAAGCAAGAGCTACCGGGGCTTCAAACAAACATACTATGAGAAAACAACTTGAAGATTGTCAGATAATTATGCTCGAACTTCCTGCTCATCTTTGTTCGAGACTTGCAGGTACTTTTCGAGCGCCATGGTCATCGAAGGAGTCTCCGGTTCGGGGGCTTTGATGTTGACGAAGAAGCCCTTTCTCTCAACTGCC
>CAZHLB010000637.1:0-4405 GCA_964533005.1 uncultured Saprospiraceae bacterium | reverse complement strand
CTGCATGGATGCCGTCTGGGTTTGGGAAGCCGACGGCATGGCAGACCTGGGCGCATATTCCGGCTCCACTCCCATCGCTTCGCCCAGCGTCAGCAATGGCGCTATGGTTTTCGACTCTGACTTCTACGACAATGCAGGCATCCAGGGCAATTTTGGCTTGGGCATCTGCGCTTCGCCGCAGGTGGCGGAATTGATTTCCCCGGTGATGGACTTGACCGGCGCAGGCGCTTTGTCCCTGCAATTCAACCAGTATTTCCGCCAGTTCAACTCCGTCTATAAAGTGGCTTGGAGCGCAGATGGCGGCAACTCCTGGAGCGATGACATCATTTTCAACGATGACGTCGCCGTGAACCAAGCCTCCACACCCAACGACGTGGAAACGGTGCCTTTGAAAGGCGCAACCGGCAGCTCGCAGTTCCGCATCAAATTCATCATCGAAGGCGATTATTATTTCTGGATTATTGACGACGTGACCATCGTTCTGCGGGAGAACAACAACATGCAGGTCAACGAAAACTGGTACGCCATTGCGCCCAATTTCCGCACGCCGTTGAGCCAGGTGGAAGGCTTCGGCTTCCTCGCCGACATCGAAAACGTGGGCGGCAACGACCAGACGAATGTCAAACTGAACATCACTGTTAAAAAAGACGGCAACCCAGCCGTGGTCTATTCCGAAGACAATGTCTATGGCACGGTGCCTTCCGATTCCTTGTGGGAAAACGTCTCCTTCGGCGACTTCACGCCCGACCCGGTGAAGGCAAACTACACGGCGACCTACACGCTTTCTTCGGATTCGCTGGACGTGGACATGTCGAATAATACCCTCCAGTTCAAATTCGAGATTACCGACTCGGTCTTCGCCAAAGAAAAAGCCAAGACCCGGGACGTGCTTCCCGCCGCAGGCAACTGGGACAATGGCGAGGCGCACTCCTGGGCTTACGGCAACTATTTCTACGTGCCCAAGGGCGAAGGCATGATTGCATCTTCCGCTTCTTTCGGCATTCAAAACGCCAGCGAACTTGCCGGGCTTCCTCTTCAAATCAGGCTCTACCGCTGGTACGACAACGACAACGACGGCAACATGGGCACGGAGATGGACGGCGAGCGGGAACTGGTGGGTCTGAACGATTACACCATTTTGGGCACCGAACCCAACACCTCCATTCGCAAGATTTCTTTGTTCGATTTCTCCTTTGACGAGCATCCGAAGCTGGAAGATGATGCCCACTATGTTATCATGGTTGAATTTACGGCGCCGGACGACATGACGGATTACGTGACTTTCGCCAGCGAAGAATATGACTACGGCGCAATGGTGCTGAACTCCGCCCAACTTCTCAAGCCTCGTTACGCCGCCATGCTCGGCATCAACGACCCGCTGATTGACGAGGTTTACAGCTCGCTCGGTTTTGGCTGGGACATCGTGCCGGTGGTGCGCCTGCATGTGAACGAAGCGCCCAACGCCACCAACGAATTGAATCCCGAACTGAACAAAGTGGAGCTGTTCCCGAACCCCGCTTCCAACTTGCTCAACGTAGAAATGGCGCTGGAAAAAACGATGGAAAAAGTTTACCTCCGGGTGGTGAACTCGAAAGGTCAGGTGATGCACCAGGCTGATTTTCAGAACTTTCAGCAGGACAAGTTGCAAATTGACATCAGCCAGTTTGCGGCAGGCAACTATCTGGTTTTCATCACGACGGATGCGGGTCAGGCGGTGCGGAAGTTTGCGGTGCAACGTTGATTTTTAAGGAAAAAGTAAAAAGAGAAAAGGCAAAAGTGGGTGCGCTCACTTTTGCCTTTTTCTTTTTACTTTTCACGGGTTTACCGCTTTTTTCAGCATTCGCTCCACTTCCACTTTTTCCAGATTGAAAAACTCGGCAATTTCATCCACCGACCATTTGCGTTCCCGATAGCATTTCACGACTGCTTGGTTCAGTTGAAGTTGAGCGTGCTTGGCTTCATCTTGAGCGTGCTTGGCTTCTCGCTGAGCCTGCGAAAGCATTTTTTGCAACGACTGCCCGGTAGTTGCCTCCAGCAAGTCGTCCATCCATTTAACGTCTTCAAGCTTCATCGGTGATTGACTTTTTAATTTAAGCCGCCTTTCGGAAAATTTCTTGTATTCGATTTCAAGATTTTCCGGCAGGATGGTCAAATGTTTCACAAAAATAAGCGCCTCCCAGATTCTTCGCTTCGGGATATTCTTTTCGTAAGCCAGGTCAAACAATTTCTCTCGAAAATGGAGCCTTCGCTCAGCATCGTTTTTAGTCTTGTTGGCATACTGCTGCGCCAGGACGAACAAGGCGAATATGTTTTCCGAGGCAATGAGTGTCGCCTCGTCCTGTTCCCAAATTTTGAAAGCTGGAAACTCGAACAACACCCGGTTGGTCAGCAACTTAAACTCGTATTGGCTTACTTGGTTGGAGGAAGGAGGTCCAGGATAAATGGCAAGTGAATAAATGTTTTCGGTCTTGTGCTTGTCTAAAATCAGCACCCTGTACCAAAAGAAGCGAAGCCCGAATATGGCTTTTGGATTCATTTCAATTTCCACGTGCGCCAGCAGGAAGAGTTCCTCGCCATTTTTTAGCCAGACTTTTGCCAGCTTATCGCAGAGCTTTGCGCCTCGGAAGCGAATCTTGATGATTTCGTGGAGTTCTTGCTCTAGGAACTCGACGCCCCGGTTCCAATCAATTAGGGCGTACAGGAGTGGCTCGATGAAAGCAATGGCTTCCTGGAAGAAATAGGTGAAAATCAACTTCCAGGGATGGTCGAAGTCAGTAGAATTTTTTTTTGACTTGCTCATTGTCGTGCAGTTTTCTTGCTGGCAAATGTAGCATTCCAACTTTCTGATTTTCAATGAAGAAAAGTGAATCCTGAACCGGCGTCAGGATGGTTTTCCCGCCGTTTCTGCGAATTGAGAATTTCCTGTACGTTTGGCGAAAACTAAATCCAACCTGCCATGTCCAACCGTCGCAACTTCCTCCTCCGCCTCGCCGGAGCCACCGGCGTCGCAGCAGCCACGCCATTCTTTCAAACCCTGCAAGGCAAAAACCTCCTGCAAATGCTGGAAACCAGCGCCCACCGCTCGCCCGACGACACCGCCGGGGACGAAGATTTTTGGTATCAAATCCAGCAAGCCTACACCACTTCTGCCAACGTCATCAACCTGAACAACGGCGGCGTCAGCCCGCAGCCGAAGGTCGTGCAGGAGGCAGTCGAACGTTACAACCGCCTGAGCAACGAAGCGCCCAGCTACTACATGTGGCGCATTCTCGACCAGGGTAGAGAGCCTTTGCGGGAAAAACTGGCGGAATTGGCGGGCTGCTCCGCCGAAGAAATCGCCGTCAACCGCAACTCGTCCGAGGCGCTCGAAACCATCATTTTTGGTTTGCGCCTGCAACCCGGCGATGAAATTGTGCTCACCAAACAGGATTATCCGAACATGATTAACGCCTGGAAACAGCGGGAACACCGGGAAAAAATCGCCCTGAAATGGCTCAATTTTGAATTCCCAAGTGAAGACAAACAGTTCATCGTCAACGAGTTCGTCAAAGCTTTTACCCCAAAAACGAAGGTGGTTCACCTGACGCACATCATCAATTGGAACGGGCAAATCCTGCCCGTGCGGGAAATTGCGCAAGAGGCGCACAAGCGGGGCATCGAAGTTTTGGTTGATGCGGCGCACACCTTCGCACACCTGAATTACAAAATCCCAGACCTCGATTGCGACTACTTCGGCACGAGCTTGCACAAGTGGCTTTGCGCCCCGTTCGGCAGCGGCATGCTTTGGGTGCGGAAAGAAAAAATCAAAAATCTCTACCCGCTTTTTGCAGGCGGCGACCCGGAAAGCGAGGACATCCGCAAGTTTGAGAACCTCGGCACCCGCTCCTTCGCCATCGAGCAAGCCATCGGGCAGGCTGCCAATTTTCACCAGATGATTGGCTCGGAGCGCAAGCAAAAACGCCTGCAATACCTGAAAACTTACTGGACGCAAAAGGCGCTGGAAATGCCAGGGATAAAAATCGGCACTTCGCCAAAACCGGAGTGGGCGTGCGCCATCGCCTTGCTGCAAGTGGAAGGCAAAAAGCCGCAGGAGGTGAGTGAGTTTTTGTTCAACAAATTCAAGATTCACACGGTCGCCATCGAGTGGGAGAACATCAAAGGGGTGCGCATCACGCCTAATGTTTACACGACTTTGGAGGATTTGAACCGTTTGACAAAAGCCATTGGCGCACTGGTGAAAGCGTGAAAAATGCGGCTACCTTGCGCCGTTTTTTTTAAGGAATTAGGATGTGTGGGATGGATAAGGATATTAAGGATTGAGACATTAGACGACAATGGGAACACGGATTGGGCGGATTGGGCGGATTTTCACGGATTTACTTCTCAGCTTAATTCCGTGAAAATC
>CAZHLB010000636.1:0-4407 GCA_964533005.1 uncultured Saprospiraceae bacterium | reverse complement strand
GTTGAAAAATTTTCAATTTTTCAACTTCAACATCCAAATCGCACCTGTCAGCTTTCCGCTCGATTTTGATTCTTACTCGCCAGGTTAGGATATTATGGGACAAGGATATTAAGGATTGGGGCGGGTGCCCCCGTCCCAATCCTTAATATCCTTGTCCATCTTTAATATCCTAATTCAAAATTTTCACGAACCGCTTCCCAATCGCCTTTCTCCCCTCCCGCATCACGAAAGCGAAATACATCCCCTCTCCTACCCTTTCCAGCCCAATCCTGACGGGCGCAGCCTCGCCTTCCGTCAAGTTTTTTTCCAAGACCAACTGCCCGTGCAAATCAAAAATCCGCACCGAAGCACCTTGCTGAATTTCACCTTTAAAATGGATGAAAATCTCAGACTGAGCAGGGTTCGGGAAAATCGCAACGTCGTCCAAAACTTCCATCGAAACGATGCGAACCGGGCTGAAACGAGTCTCGCCGCCTGCCAAATCCAGCCGCAAGCGGTAGAAATTGAAGCCGTCGAAAGGCGCTTCGTCCAAAGTTTGCGCAGCGGCGGAAGATTCGGCTTCGAGAATGGCAAGCGGTTGAAAATCAATGCCGTCAGCAGATTTTTCAATCGTTGCGGCAGCCAGGTTTTCCGGCTGGTTCCAGGCGCAGAAAAGCTGAACCTTGCCCGCTTTTGCCACCGCTTCGAGGTTCAAATCATCGGCACGGTCGCCCGTGCCTGGCTCGTTCAAACTGCTGGCGATGTTCACCGTGTAATCTTCCACTTCGCCAAAAGGCAAGGTTTCGCAGGCGGTTGGAAATGCGCCTCGCTTCATCGAAACCCGCATTCTCGTTGCGCCGAGCGAGGCGCCGGTCGGGATGTTCACGCTTCCGCTGACATTGGCAGTCGTCGTGCCAGGAGCGGGAGCGGTTAGGATTTGTTGGTTCACCACTTCGTTGGGCGTCGAAAAAACACCGTCGTGGTTGAAGTCAATCCAGACCCGCCAGTATTCGTCGAAAGTGAAATAGCTGAAGCCGGTGGTCAACGTGATTGGGTAGCTGTTGCCCGCTTGCAGGTTGGCGTTCAGGGCGGTGAAATCGCTGTATTCGCTCTTGGCGGAGGAGTTGTCGAGGTTGCCAATTTTGACCTTCGCAATCCACTCGTGCCAGGGGAAATTGCTTTTCGACACGCAGTAATTGCCGGGCTGCGGCGTCTCGCAAATGGCGCCCACGTTGTCGGTTTTCATCAGCCAAAGCTGGTTGCCAAGCGACCCGCTGAGCAAGTAGCCGCCGTCGAGGGACTTCGACATGAAATTGATAACAGGCGAAAAAGCGTGATTTTTTGTCCAGGCGACTGAACCGTTGGCATTCAAGCCAGCCAGGTGCAAACCGCCGGGACCCGTGAACGCAATCGCAAAACCGCCATTCGGCGCAGGCGCAGCAAATGGATAGTTGTAACCGATAAACGTCGGGTCAGGAATTGAGCCAATAATCTCTGCCTGACTTTTCTGCCAGGCAAGCGAGCCATCGGTATTCAGTTTCCTAAATTCTACAAATGGAGGTGACAGACCGGAGGGTGAAAGCTTGATGACTTGACCGACGAGTATGCTTCCATCGGTGGTTTGCGAAAAATCTTTAACCGGGTCAGGAGAAAGCGGCGTCGAACCGAGACCGGCCGTCCATGCCATGCTGCCATCGGGATTGATTTTAAGAATGGAATTGAACGTATCGAACCTCACGAAAACAGCCAAACCGCCATCCTGCGCCGCCTCCAGAGCCCTGCCGCCAAAACTGGCGATGGAAGGTAAAACCGGGTGCGTGGTCAGCCATTGCTGGATGCCACTGCTGTTGGTTTTCAGGGTGAATAATTTGAAAGGCGTCGAGGCAGGCGAGTCATCCACAAATCCCGCCACGAAAAGCTCGCCGTTGTTGCCTTCGATGACGTTGGATGGATTGGTCGCCTCGGCATTCGCCAATGCGTAGGTGTTGTTCCAAATCACCGTGCCAGTCGGGTTCTTTTTCTCCAGTTTCACTTTTTGGTCGGGCGTCACCGACAGGAATACGTAGTTGCCGTCTTTCAGTCGAACCGGCGCAAAAGACATCGGGGCGGAAATATTTTCCGTCGTCGAATTGGTGAAAACGCCATTCTGGTTGGTGTTTGCAACGAGGAAAGTCGTGCCCGTCGGCAGCAGCGGTTTCACGCCGACAACCTTGAAACCACTGGCAGTTTGCTCCGCAAAATTGCCATTGTAGGATGCGCCCTCGGCGTAAGATTTCGAAAAACCGCAAGCCTGCGAAGGCGTCGAGCAAGGCGGCGGCGGGGTCACGCTGCCGGTGGTCGTGCAGGCGGGATTGCCGAGGTCGGCGAGGGTGAAATTCAGCCCATTCGTAAAAGCCGAAATGCCGAGGGGCCCGATGGTTTTGCTCACACCGTAGCTGCCTGTCGTGCTGCCGCCGCTCCAACTCATTTGCCACTGCGCCCCCGTGTTCGTGCCGCTGACGAGGATGGAAAACGTGAACTGGTCGTCGAGCGGGTGCGTCGGCGTCCCATTGTCCTGGCAGGCGACATTCGAGACGGCGAACAGGATACTGCAAGCCCCGCCGCCGTTTGAAATGTTCACCGTGTAGTCTTCCACTTCGCCGAAAGGCAAGGTTTCGCAAGCCGAAGCGTAGCCGCCCCGCTTCATCGAAACCCGCATCCGGGTGGTGCCTGTCAGCGCCGAACTTGGAATATTGACGCTGCCGGTGACAGTAGCAGTCGCCGTGCCGGGGGCTGGTGCGGTCAGGATTCTTTGCTGCACCACCTCGTCAGGCGTCGAAAAAACGCCGTCCCGGTTGAAGTCAATCCAAACCCGCCAGTATTCGTCCCAGGTGAAATAGCTGAATCCGGTGGTCAGGTTGATGAGGTAGGATTGCCCGGTGGTCAGGTTGGCGGTCAGGTTGGTGAAATTGGAGTAGTTGGATTTGGCGGAGGCATTGCTCAGGTTGCCCAATTCCACCTTCGCAATCCATTCCTCCCACGGGAAACTGCTGCTTGAAGCGCAGTAAGTGCCGCCGCCCGTGCCGGTGACCTGGAATGCGGTCGAGGCGTTGTTGTTGTTTTCGTTGGACTCGAAAACCTGGTTGTCCTTGTCCGCCCGTAAAATCAGGAAATAGTTGCCCGGCGTCGTCCCTGCGGCAATGGTGAAACTGCCGCTGCCGGTCGTGCTGCCCATCGGCGGCACGAGGTTCGGGGTGGTTTCGCCGACGAGGATGTCGTTTGCACTCCATTGATTGTCAGCGGATAAATAGATGCCGACCTTGAAATTCGAGGCTGGCAAACTGCCGCTGTTTTGCAGCGTGAACGAGACGTTGCCGCTGCTGCCCGCCGCTCCTGACGCTGGTGCGCTGAACAGTATGATGGACAAATCGGCGGGGTTGCTCGGCGAGAGATTGATGGCGGCTTCGTCGTCCTCGTTGGCAGTTTTTGCGCCGTTGTCGTTGCCCGGCGAGCTGTCTGGGTCGGCTGGATTGGCGGTGAAAACCTCGAAGAAATCTACCTGCGGCGTTTCCTGGTCAACGATGTAACCCTCGAAACTCAGCGTGGCTGTTGCGTTTGCGGCAAGATTGCCGACCGTCCAGATGCGGGTCGTTTGGTCAAAACTGCCCGCCGATGCCACGACATTTTGATACCCGAAAAAATGCCCGCTTTGATAGTGCTTCACCGAAACGTTGGTCGCCGCTGCCGTGCCCTTGTTCGTCAGGGTCACCAAGTAATCCGGGTAGCCGCTGCTGATGACCGTCGGGTCGGCCGAGGCGGTCAATTCCAGGTCGGCGAGGCTGCCGCCGTTGCCGGAAATATTGACCGTGTAATCTTCCACCTCGCCAAAAGGCAAGGTTTCGCAAGGCGTTGCGTAAGCATTTCGCTTCATCGAAACCCGCATTCTCGTTGCGCCGGAGAGCGCCGAGCCGGGGATGGAAAGTGTGCCGTTCAAAGTCGCAGTCGCAGTGCCGTTGGCGGGTTTGGTTTTAATTCCCGAAAAAGCCACCTCGCCCGGCTCGCTGAAAATGCCGTCGTGGTTGAAGTCAATCCAGACTTTCCAGTATTCGTCGAAGGTGAAATAGCTGAAACCGGTGGTCAATTGAATGGCTGCGCCGGAGCTGACATTCGTGCTCAAATTGGTAAAATCAGAGTAGGCGGTCTTGCTCGAAGCGTTGTCAATCGTGCCGACTTTGACCTTCGCAATCCAGTCTTCCCAGGGGAAATTGCTTTTTGACTGGCAATAATTTCCGGACGGCGGCGGCGGGCTGTCGGCAAATATTTCGCAATCACAACCGGTGGCTGCCTCGGCGGCTTTGCCCTCATTGTAGTCAACCATGTAAAGCCACCAATTATTCAGGTAGCCATTGCGGTCGAGGCATTTGTATTTGGGCAGCCGCCCCAACCACC
>CAZHLB010000635.1:0-4409 GCA_964533005.1 uncultured Saprospiraceae bacterium | reverse complement strand
ACACCCTTAATGGCGAGGATGTTTTGCCGGGTTTTGAATTGAAATTGAGTGAATTGATTGAGGAATAAACCTTCGCAAGTGATGCCCCAAAAAAGAAATGCCGGTGATGATAGCTCATCACCGGCATTTCTTTTTAGGGGAAAATCCCTTCCGGCTCATCGCAAAATCAGCTTCCCACTGCCCACCTGCTCGCCCTCCTTTTCAATGCTGAAAAAGTAAAATCCGCTCGCAAGCCCTTCCCGCTTCACCTCAATTTCCGGCGCTAAAAATTCAGTTTCCCGCTGCAAAGCGCCCCTCGCATCAAACAGCCGCAACCGCAGCGCCTGACCATCCAACCCGCTGATTTTCAACCGGGTCGAATTTTCAAACGGATTTGGATAAGCAATCACTTCATGCAGTTCCCGCCGCTCGCCGGTGGCATCGGGCTGCCCGACGTGCAGTTTGACGAGGTTCGTCAGCACCGCTGGGTTGAAGTCGAAAAAGATGGACGCCTGGTTTTGGATGTAGTTGCCGTGCGGCACATTCGGCTTTTGAGAAATCTTGAACTTGACGAAGCCGTGCGAAGCCGCTTCGTTGATGTTGCTGTCGGGCAGCAGGATGGCGTTGAAATGGAAAAGCAGCCTGCCTGTTTCATTCATTTCAAAAAAGTATGGATGGCTGCTTGCCCCCGGTTGAATGGTGGCGGGGTCGAGCCAGGAGGAAAGTTGGTCTTCGACCACGACGTTGAAAGCCGTGTCAGTGCCGGTGTTTTGAAAGCGGATGTGAAATTCCAGGTCGGTGTTCGGATGCACCCAATCGGTTGTGGGTGAGCCATTTACGAGCGCCATTTTGTCGTTCGGGTCGAAGCTGCCGATGTTCGGCTGGCACTCCCTGGCTGCCGCTGCTGGCAAGTTGGGACAGGTCGGGTCTTGGTCTAACCAGGCACTCATGCAATGCTCCTGACCCAGCGACGCATCGCAGGAGACGGTAACGAAAACCTTGAAAGTGCGGCATTCTAAGACATTCAAGTCGCCGACGGCGAAGGTGTAGGTGTTTCCGTTTTGCGCCAGCAAAGGCAGGGTGGCAGATTGATAAATGAAAAACGAGTCGAGCGTCACATCTACCTGGGCATTTTGCGCTTCCGCCGTGCCCCGGTTGCAGACTTTGACGATGTAGGAATTTTCAAAACAACGCCGCAGCAAGGCAGTCGAGAGGTCAACTTCAAGCATTGGGCAAAGCTGGGCTGCCGAGATGGGAAAGTCCACGAAAGCCGTGTCGCCGCTGCCGGAAAACGAAACGGGGACGCCCTGCGAGGCGCAGCTATTTTCCCACAAATCATTGGGCAGCAATGGATTGAGTACGTGATTGCCAGTTGGCAAACTCATGATAAAACTGCCGTCGAAGCCTGCGCTGCGCACGAATTGGTCGCCGCCGGAGACCGATTTCACCAGCCAGCCGGGCAGGGGCGGCTCGCCGGGGTCTTGCTGGCAGTTTTCGTTTTCATCGTACCAGATATTGCCTTTCACCAGGTTTTGATGCGCGACGGGCAAGGCGGTTTTGTAAATTACGTCGCCTGTAAAACCAGCGTAGATGTACTGGTCATCCGAAATGTAAAACGTGTTCGGCTGCAAGTCATCGGGCAAGCCTTGGTTCAGGGTTTGCCAGGTTGCGCCGTCGTCCTCGGAGTATTCAATGCCATCGTTGGTGCGGATGAAAACATCGCCTTCGAGGTCGGAAAAAATATGGACGGGAGTGCTTTCATAAATCAATTCGTAAGTCGCCATTTGGTCGGTCGAGCGATAGAGACCTTCCTCCTGTTGCCAGGAATTGTACTTGGAAAAGAAAATATCCCCAGTCGAACTGGAGTGAAAGCCGACCACCATATCACCACTCTCCAGCAAATGAGTCCAACCTTGCCCGTTTTGGCTTCGCCAAATGCCGGATGAAAAAACAGACCATGCATACAGGCTGCCGTCGGGATGAAAGGCGTATTTCGCTTCACCGCTAAAAGGAGGAGCGCTGGCAGGTGTCCAGGTTTCTCCATGGTCAGCGGATTTGGCGAAAAAGGCTTCCGCCTGCAAGTAAAGCTCATCCTGTGGGTTTGCATCGAGCCAGAGAATGTTGCTCAAACCTGGCGGCGTGATGTTTTCCCAAGCTACCCCGCCGTCGGTAGAGCGAAATAGCGAATCGGCTTCTTCGGCAACGGCAAAGAGGTAACCCAGGCTGTTTTTTTCCAAAATCAAAACATTCGAGCCATTGGGCAGCAAGAAAGGCTCCCAGGAATAACCCTCGTCGGGCGAGCGCAGCATGTGTCCGGCAGTGCAATCACTGGCGTATAGGTTGCCGAAGGGGTCTTTGAAAATCGAATGAATATTGGGCACAAAGAACTCATCCTCAAGGTGTTCCCACGATTCGCCGTTGTCGCTCGAACGCAGCAGGAGGTTGCTTTGGCAATAGGTGTCAGCGGCAAAAAGGGCATTTTGATTCATGGCGAACTGCCAGGAATAATTGTAGTCGGTCACCGGCAAACTGCTGGGTGACCAGGTGTCGCCGAGGTCTTTGGAGATAAACACGCCCGCTCCTGTTTGAGCATAGATGTCGCCAGACGGGTGCAAATCGAGGGTAAAAACACCTGCCGAGGTTGAGCCGGGCAGGATTTCGAGCGTATCCCAGGAACTGCCTTCATCTGAGGAACGCAACAGCAAATCGCCACCCAGAAAAAGATTTCCCGAAGGGTGATACATTAACTCATACATCTCGCTCAGTCCCTGTGTCAATGGCGTGACCTGCGAGCCATTGTCAGAAATCTTGTACAGTTTCCACTCCCAGAAATCGGTGGCGAAAGCAAAATTTTTCCCGCTGCCCAGAAAGGCAAAATCGAAATAGAAGCCCTCCAAACTGCCTTCGGGCAACCAGGTGGTGTAGGTGCTTCCCTGGTTGGTAGAGCGAAAAACAGCTCCCGGAAATCCATACGCCGTGACGAAGAGGTGCCCCTGCGGATTGGTAAAAATCTGGTCGGGATAGTCGGGAAAATTCAGGGAGATGTTTTGCCAGGAATTGCCACTGCTCGACAGACGATACATGGTTGTGCCATCTGAAATGTAAACTTTTCCGCCAGGCGCAGTCGCCACGTAGGTGACGTAAGGATAGGCAAACTGAGGGAGCCCGTCGTTGAGCGGGAGCCAACTTTCACCGTCGTTGTCCGAGCGCAACACACCTTTGTTTTGCGTGAACAGATAAACCAAGCCATTGTCAGTCACTGCCATTTCAGCCAATGGAATGCCGTAAGGTCCTGCCAGCGGCGACCAGTAATTCTGCCCAAAAGCAATCATAGCCGGGGCTAGCGCCGCCAGCAAAAGGGTAAAAAAAGCGATGAGTCTCATGTGGAAAGGATTTAGTAAAGTGAAAATGAAGGAAGAAAAATGGACTGCCAATTTATCTTTTTGCCAAAAAGCAGACGGGCGGCGGGTGGGGAAATGTTGGGCGGGTTACAGTTTTTGAATGAAGAACGCAGGCTAAAAAATTGCTCTTTTTCGAGAAATTCCAGGCATTGCCAGCTATCCCTTCGATTGGCACAATCATTGCCAACACAGTTTCACCTTCCATCTTCAATTTTCCCCTCATCAATTATTTCCCCCCGGCATTCAACATTAACTTGAACAAACTGACGACGCATGAAGTCATTTTACTTTCCTGTATTTTCCAGCCAAACCTGCTCTGCGACGAGCGTCCGAATTTTCCCATTTATCCCTGTTGCGCTAAAGATTTGCCGCCTCCGCCAATGAGGTAGCAAGCCCCGGTTTGATGGCTTTTCCCCCCGCCAGGAAAGGAATCCCAAGACAATAATTCAAGTTTGACAATCCTCCCACCGCCACGGCGCTCCCGGTGCGGCACGACTGGTCTTGCTCTTTTTTAAAACATTGACAATCAAGTTGCTGCTTTCAATTTCAAACGAATGGTCGAGCTGACTTTGGAGGCACACGCTCGAAGATATTTTGGGTTTATAGTGTTTTTTCGGGCAGCCTTTCCGTCCCGGGTTTCTCGGGACGGAATTGCCCTTTTCCGCACCGGCTAATCTTCCCCCCGTAGCATAAAAGATTGGTGATTGGTGAATAGTGATTGGTGACTGGTGATTAGTGATTGGGACGCCCCAATCACTAATCACCAGTCACCATTCACTATTCACCAATCACCATTCACTTTCCACACTTTTCATCATTTTCAAAAACACGAAAATTATGTTCCGAACTAACATTTACCCTAAGCTGGTGCTTTTTGCATCGTTGGTACTGTTCGGTTTCTGCTCGGTCTCTGCTCAAACCAATGCACTCGACCTCAAGCTGCAACTGATTGACGACGATACCTGGGGCGTCTATGTGCGCCCGGACACGAGCTTAATCTCTCCTACCACTTCCACCTACACCGGTTCC
>CAZHLB010000634.1:0-4410 GCA_964533005.1 uncultured Saprospiraceae bacterium | reverse complement strand
GAAACGGTCGTCGGGGCGATGTCCGGAAGGGGGGCCGGGAAGCCCCCGCCCCCCTTGGCCCCCGTTGCGGGAAAAACGCCTCGGCGTGAAACATCCCAAAACCGCCTCTCTCCGAAGAGTCTTTGAGATTGCAAGACAGCAAGGGAGAAGGATTTACCTTTACGTTTTTCAAACCTGCTTGAAATTAAATCATGAAAAAAAAACTACGCTTCCTGCTTCTCTTCCTGTCCACTACCGCCTGCCTTTCCGCCCAGGTGCTCGACACGACGCACTTGCCAATCATTGTGATTGAAACCGACAACGGTCAGTACCCGCCCAACGAGCCAAAAACAGATGGTCACATGGGCATCATCTGGAATGGCGACGGCGCGGTGAACGACATTGACGACCCGTTCAATCACTTCGACGGCAAGATTGCCATCGAAGTCAGGGGCAGTTCCTCGCAGTTCGTTTTTCCAAAAAATGGCTTCGCCGTCGAGACCCGCAACGACGATGAGACCGACAAGCCCGTGTCGCTGCTCGGCTTCCCGGAGGAGGCAGATTGGGTGCTTTATGGGCCCTACACGGATAAAAGTTTGATGCGGGACGCCTTCACCTACATCATGGCAAGCTGGACGATGGAATATGCGCCGAGGGTGAAATTTTGCGAACTGGTCTTGAACGGGCAATACTGGGGCGTCTATGTTTTTACCGAAAAAATCGAAAGGGATGCCAACCGGGTGAATATCAGCAAGTTGACACCTGACGAAAACACCGGCGACGAGGTCACCGGCGGCTACATCCTCAAATTTGACAAGTGGGACGGCGGCTTCAACGATGGCTTCAATTCCAACTACCCACCCTACCCCGGCTCGTTTTCAACCACTACTTTTCAATATCACTACCCCAAAGCCGACGAAATCACGCCTTCGCAAAAGGCTTACATTCAGACACATATCGCCGTTTTGGAAGGCAACCTCATGTCGCCCGACTTCAAAGATTCCCTCGAAGGCTACCGGAAATACTTCGACATGGATGCGTTTTTCAATTTCTTTTTCATGCAGGAAATCAGCCGCAACGTGGACGGCTACCGCCTCAGCACTTTCATGCACAAGGACAAGGACAGCGAAAACTTCAAGCTGAAAATGGGGCCCGTTTGGGATTTCAACCTCGGCTATGGCAACGTGGATTATTGCATCGGGCCCGGCACGTCGGGCTGGGCGATTGACTTCGCCGACTTTTGTCCCAACGACTGGGTGCCGCATTTTTGGTGGGAAAGAATGTGGAAGGACGACGCCTTTCGCCAGGAAATGCACGACCGCTGGTTTGCTTTGCGCCAAACCACTTTGACCAACGAGCGGCTGCTCGGCGTGATTGATTCGCTGGAAAATTTGCTGAAATCGCCTGCCAGCCGCAATTACCAGCGGTGGCCCATTCTCGGTCAATACGTTTGGCCCAACAGCTTCATCGGCAACACTTACCAATCAGAAGTCGCTTTTTTCCGCAATTGGCTGGTGCAGCGCCTCGCTTGGCTCGACGGAGCGATGAACACGGTGAACGTGCCTATTTACAATCCGGCAGAATACTTTCCGCCGAAAGTGCAGCCCAATCCATTTGGCGATAAGGTCACTTTCAAATACCACGTGAGCAACCACGACCAGGTGAAAATTGAAATCTTCAGCGCCCAGGGTCAGCGCATTGCCATGCTTTCTGATGAGCAACATCCGCCGGGCGAGAACAAAATGGAGTGGGGCGACGACGCTCCCGCCGGGGTTTATTTCTACCGGGTTTGGTACGATGACAGGAAGGAGGCGTTTGGCAAAATCATTAAAAATTAAAAGAGGTTAATCCGTCGCCAGCCGCCACAATCGCTTGACTTTGCCCTTCGGCTGCTCGAAATGCCAAGTTCGTTTTTTCGGTAGCGCCACCAACGTCAAGCCCAAGCCAAACCCGCCCACCATGATTTTATCGCTGACCCTGCGGGCATCGTCATCCAGCAACGGAGCGACGACCATGCCTTGAAAAATGGTAAGCAGCATCAAGATGCCGCCCATGTTTGTCAAGCCCTCGCTGGAGCGGGAATGCCGGGTGACCGACTTCAAATTTTTCAGCGGCACGGCAGTGACGAATTCTCCAGAGCGGTGGACGTGTATCGTTTCCACTTTTTTGTTGACGCCGTTTTCATCTTTGAAAGTGCGCACATCTTCTTCTAAAACCAGCATGGCTTGGTCGCCCTTCATTTCCCTTAAATTTCCTTTGAAAGCGTGCCCACATTCGCAATCTGTATCGGAAGTGGTGGTGGGCAACTTGAATGTGACGGTTCTGCCGAAATCAATTTCGACCGTTTTATCGCCGGAAACCGACTGTAATTTCAATTGAGCAAGGGCTGCGTTCAAGCAGAAGCAGCAGAGAATGAGGGAGATAAGTTGATTTTTCATGATGAAAAGGATTTTAAAAATTACGCAAACGCCTCCCGCACCAACTCCTCCTGCTGCTCGTCATGCTTTTTCTTGAATCCCACCGCAGGCGAAGCTGCCGCAATGCGACCAACATACTGCATTTGTTTCTTGCCGCAATAATTGAAAAGCAAGTAAGTCCAAGCGCCCATGTTCGCCGGTTCTTCCTGCACCCAGCGGATTTGCGCCTTGCCATATTTTTTGAAAATGGCTTCCAACTGCTTTTCCGGCAGCGGGTAAAATTGCTCCAGGCGCACGATGGCGACGTCCTCCCGCTTGTCTTTGCGCTGGCGGTCGAGCAGGTCGAAATAGACTTTGCCGGAGCAAAGCAGCAGCGTTTTCACCTTAGATGCTTTTGCATTGGTATCATCAATCACTTCCTGGAAGCGGTTGCCGGTCTCGAATTTATCAATTTCAGAAACGACTTCCGGGTGGCGCAAACCACTTTTCGGAGTCATCAAAATCAAAGGTTTGCGGAAGGGGCGCACGATTTGGCGGCGCAGCAGGTGGAACAAATTCGCAGGCGTGGTCACGTTGGCGACCGTCACGTTGTACTTGGCGCAACCTTGCAGAAAGCGTTCGAGGCGGGCGCTGGAATGTTCGGGGCCCTGCCCTTCGAAGCCATGCGGCAGAAACAGGCACAAGCCGTTCATCCGTTGCCACTTGCGTTCCGCTGCCATGATGAATTGGTCAACCATAACTTGCGCTCCGTTGAAAAAGTCGCCGAACTGCCCTTCCCAGATGCAAAGTGTGTCGGGCGTCGCCAGCGAGTAGCCATATTCGAAGCCGAGCACGGCGTATTCCGACAACAAAGAATTGAAGATGCGAAACTTGCCCTGACCCTCCGTCATGCCGTGCAAACGGTTGAGTTCCTGCTCGTTGTCTTCGTCGTAAAGCACGGCGTGGCGGTGCGAAAAAGTGCCCCGGCGCACGTCCTGCCCGCTCAGGCGGACGTCTTTTCCTTCCAAGAGCAGCGAGCCGTAGGCGGTCAATTCTGCCATTGCCCAGTCGAGTTTGCCTGCCTTCCAGAGTTTTTCGGAAGACTTAAAAAGGCGCTCCACCTTGTCCACCGGATTGAAATTTTCAGGGATGGAGTGGATGTGGGCGAGGATTTTTTCAACTGTTTCACGAGCGGTGCCGGTCTCCGGCGAGACGTCGTAATCTTCCGGTGTGGTCGTTTTTTTCAGTTTCCGCCAAGCCTCCTCGCTCCATTGGTATTTGTACGGCAGCTTGTTTTGCTTGGCATTGTCGAGGCGGGCTTGCAGGTCGTTCCAGAAAGATTTTTCCAGTTTTTCCGCCAGCTCTTTTTCCACGTCGCCCCGCTCGATGAGGCGCTGACTGAACAGTTGGCGGGGGTCGGGATGCACATTAATTATATCGTACATCAGCGGCTGGGTGAATTTTGGGTCGTCGCCTTCGTTGTGCCCATGTTTGCGATAGCAAACCATGTCAACGAACACGTCGGCGTTGAATTTTTGGCGGTACTCGACCGCCAATTTGCAGGCAAAAACGACCGCCTCCGGGTCGTCGCCGTTGACGTGAAAAATGGGCGCTTGCACCACGTTGGCAGCGGCGGTGCAATAGGTCGAGGAGCGAGCGTCCTCCCAATCCGTCGTGAAACCGATTTGGTTGTTGATGACAAAATGAATGGTGCCGCCTGAGTAGTAGCCTTCGAGTTGGCTCATTTGAATCAACTCATACACAACGCCTTGCCCCGCCACCGCTGCGTCGCCGTGAATCAGGATGGGCAAAATGCGGTCGTAGTCACTTTCGTAAAGCACGTCGGCTTTTGCCCTGGCGAATCCTTCGACTACCGGGTCAACCGCTTCCAGATGAGAAGGATTGAAAGCGAGAGAGAGTTTTATGCTTTCTTCATTGTGCGTTTTTAAAATAGTGTTGTAGCCCTTGTGGTATTTGACATCGCCCATACCCACCACGGAATTTTCCACTTGATAATCTTCAAATTCAGAAAAAA
>CAZHLB010000633.1:0-4412 GCA_964533005.1 uncultured Saprospiraceae bacterium | reverse complement strand
GCCGCGGCAATCACGGCATGAATACAAACGGTTAGAAAATTCGGGGTGGCTCATGTTTGAAGGGAGTATTACGCTGGTGCTATGGCTTTCTCCATCCTCGAAAAATAAACCGCTGCCCCAAGCGAGGCAGCAAAATAAGCCTGTAGAAAATACACGCCCCCTGGCGTAAGTGCTTGTAAACCAAACCAATCCCCGCCCTGCCAAGCCATCAATCCCAAGCCAAAACTCACCCGTACGACCTCCGCCAGCACCGCCCATCTCGATTTATCCAACAGCATCGTGTAGCTGAAAACACTGGCAAACAAAAAAGCAGCGTAGGCAAAAACTGCCGGAAATCCAATCTCCGCCAGCCGGTTGAACATGAAAAAAGACAGCGCCATCGTCATCCACATTTGAGCCCACGACCACGCCACGAGTGCCTGCGAAGGGTGCGAGTCATATTTTTCAAACCGGGAAAAATCCTCCACCAAATTCACCGGGTAATTTTTCGCAACATCTGCTGGTCGCCACCCGGTGCGCATGAACCAAAGGCGGAACTTGTCTGCCCAGCGCCGGGTGCGCCAGGCGTCTTGGGCGAGCAGCCAGAAATGTTGGAAATTGATGAGAATTGGATTCCAGGTGCGCACCGGTTTTTTCACGCCAAACACCGGCGGAACTTGCTGAAGTTCAGGCTGAAACGTGCCGAACAGCTTGTCCCAAATGATTAAAATCTGCCCGTAATTTTTGTCCAGATATTCCGTGTTCATGGCGTGGTGAACGCGGTGGTGCGAAGGCGTTACGAGGAAAGTTTCGAGGAAACCCATCTTGCCAATCACCCTCGTGTGATACCAAAACTGGGCAAACAAATGAATCGGCGAAATCACTGCAATCACTTCCACCGGCACACCCACCAGCGCCGCCGGAATCATGAAAATGCCAACGAAGGAAATCATCGAGGAAACGCTTTGCCGCAGAGCGCAAGACAGGTTGAACTCCTCGCTGGAGTGGTGGATGATATGCCTGTTCCAAAGAAAATTCACCTCATGTTCCAGCCGGTGAACCCAGTATCCAGCGAAGTCTTTGACGATGAAAGCAATGAGAAAAACAAGCCAGGTCGCCTTGATTTCAAAAATGGCAAGATGCTTCACCAGCCAGGCATAACCGACCACGACGAGCGTCAATCCAAGCACATCCTTGACCGTGTTGGTGATGCCGGAACTAAGGCTGGAAATCGTGTCGGCGCCCCGGTTGATTTTTAAACCCAGGCGTTTGGCGGCAATAGCTTCCAGCAAAATCAAGAGGAGAAAAAACGGGACGGCATAATTCAATGCCTGTGCATAAGCTTCCATGTCGCTTGCTTTTTGGGCAAAATTAGCGGAAAGGCGGGGTAAACATTTCACAGTCCATTACTTTCCATTTTCAGGTAGTTAGATGACATATTTTTTCACCAAAAATCAAATGAACCATGTTGACGATTGCTATTCTCCTGTTTGCGGTTGCCGCCGTTTTTGGAATTATCAACCTCAGTCGGGTAGCCAAACAAACCAGTCCACCGGCGGCGGTGGTTTATTCGCATGGCACGGCAGCGGCTTTGGGCTTGATTATGCTCATCATTTATGCTGTTCAGCACCCCGGAGAACATCCCAAATGGAGCTTGATTTTATTCGCAGTAGCGGCGGCTGGCGGCTTCCTTTTGTATTACAACGACCGGGTGAAAGGCAAGCCGGGGCCCGTGGCGCTGGCAGTTATTCATGGGTTGGTGGCGGTCACGGCTTTTGTTATTCTGTTGATGTTTTTTCTGGGATGAAGCGAGAAATGACATTTCTTGAAGAAATGTCATTTCAGGGCAACTTTCCAAATAGCGGCAAAATGAAAGCCCCAAGTTTCCTTTATTTATCAGCCTTTTTCGTGTTATCTGCCTGCTCCACGCAAAGAGCGGGCAGGATACCTTACGACCTTCCCGATAACGTCATTCTCGAACTGCAAGACCTCTCCGCCGACACT
Source organism: uncultured Saprospiraceae bacterium (assembly GCA_964533005.1). Classification (GTDB taxonomy): domain Bacteria; phylum Bacteroidota; class Bacteroidia; order Chitinophagales; family Saprospiraceae; genus UBA6168. Next base: position 2,429 of record CAZHLB010000633.1, on the reverse strand, counting down.
TTGCGCCGCCGCTCCACCGTCATTTTGAAGGCAACCGACGTTTACCGGGCAGGCGCCATCAAGCGATTTTTACAAGGAAAAAACTACCGGGAAGCCTGGGAAGCCCCGGTCGAAGTGCCCATCGTTTGGCTCGACACGCTTCGGGGCGGCTTGAAAATCCAGGAAGAAGGCGGCGGCGGTCAGACCCGTTCGCTGGATTTTGTGGATGCGCAAGGACAGGTGCTGGCGCTGCGTTCCGTTTGCAAAGACCTGACGAAGTTCGTTCCGAAATTTCTCAAAAAAACAGGCTTGGGCAACCCCATCATGGACGCCATTTCAGCCGACCATCCTTACGCTGCCTTACCTTCAGCAGCTTTGGCGGAGGCTGCCGGAGTCATTCATACCCAACCAAAAATCTATTTCGTGCCTTGCCAACCGGCGCTTGATACATTCAACGACCGCTTTGGCAACCGCCTGTTTTGGCTGGAATTCGAGCCGGAAGGCAAAAACGAAGATTGGGTCGAAGGCATCCGGGCAAAGGCGCTGCTGGAAACGGAGGACGTGGAAAAAAGACTGGCGGAAAGCACCGCCCACCGGGCAAACCAACAAATGTTGCTCCGTGCCAGGCTCCTCGATTTCATCATCGGCGACTGGGACAGGCACGGCGGCAACTGGGGCTGGGCTGCCTACTCAAAAGCTGGAACTACCCGTTACGCTCCCATCGCCGCCGACCGGGACAATGCCTTTTTCAAAATAGGCGGCGTCCTTCCCTGGCTCATCAACCGCTCATTCATCAATCCAAAATTCAAGTCCTTCCAGAAAAAAATCCGCTACCTGCCGGGAATGCTCGTCAATTCTAAAACTTTCGACCCGGTTTTTTTAAACCGCATGACCCGCCAGGATTACTTGTCTGCTGCGCAAAACCTCCAAAATCGCCTGACGGACAGGGCGATAGAAAATGCCATCCATGCTTTTCCCGACACCATTTTCAAATTGGACGGAGCCAGAATTATCGAAAACGTCAAAGCCCGCCGCAACGACCTGATTCAGTATGCCCTTGAATTTTACCGCATTTTGGCAAAGCGGCCTGAAATTCATGGCACTCGTCAAGCCGACCGTTTCATCCTTCACTGCGCCGAAAATGGCATCCTGCGGGTGCAAGTTTTTTCAAAAGCTGTAGGTGGCGAGGAGGCGCTTCATTTCGAGCGGGCGTATTTTCCGAACGAGACCAAATCTGTCACCTTGTACGGCTGGGGCGGCGGCGACACGGTTGAAATGGAGCAAGGCAAGCCGAAAAAAATCAAGGTGTATTTTCAAGGTGAGCAAGGCAAGGCAAAAAACATCAAGCAAGGAAATCAGGAAATAGGTTTTGTGTTGGTCAATGCTGATTAGTTCCCACCGAACTTTTGCCGTTCAAAAAATTTTCCCTCCTGTCGAGTTTAAAAAAAGACCGTTTGGTTTATTTTTGCGCCACGATTCATCAACCTGTTTGAAAAATTCAATCGAAATGGGCAAAGGAGAAAAGACCAAACAGTTTATAATCGAAAAATCCGCCGACCTTTTCAATCAAAAAGGCTTCCACGGCACCCGCATCGAAGACATCATGCAAGCCACCGGGCTGACCAAAGGCGGCATCTACGGCTGCTTCAAACCGGAAAGCGAACAGGATACGCTGGGCGTCAAGGAAAAAATTGCTGTCGCCGCTTTCGACCGGGCAGTGCAGCGGGTTTACGAAGCCATTGGCGAGCGCACGAGCGTCATCGAAAATGCCCTCGACAAGCTCAAAGCCGTCATTTATTTCTACCGGGAACGCCTGCTTAACCCGCCCGTGGAAGGCGGTTGTCCCATCCAAAACACAGCAGTCGAAGCCGACGACGCCAATCCTTTGCTCCGGGAAAAAGTGGTGGAAGCCATCGCCGCCTGGCAGCGCCGCATCATGCGAACGCTGGAAAAAGGCATCGAAAAAGGGGAAGTCAAACCTGAAACGAACCTGGTGGAATTTGCCACCGTGTTCATCGGCAACCTCGAAGGCGGCATTTTGCTTTCCCGCATTCAGCGAAATATTCAGCCTTTTGAAATGATGGCGAAGCAGACGCTGCGCTTGATTGAAAGTATTCGAGTGTAAAATCTATCTGAACACTTCTTCCATTTGAAACCCACCTTTCCGAAAGTTTCAAACTTTCGGAAAGGTGGGTTTCAAACATTGCTAAACTACGACCTATGATAGCGACCAAATCCATCGAAGTCATTCCTTCTTTTCAATTGGAAACTTTGCCAGCGCCCCACAAAAAGCGCCCAATCGCACTGGTTTTCATGCGCTTTGCCTTCGGCATCCTGAGCAAACTTTTCCCTCGTTTCGCAGCAAATTGGGCGTTCCAAATTTTCACCAAACCACGAGTCAAAGCCACCCACAAAACCTCCGACGAAGTCCTCGAAAGCGCCCGCATCTT
>CAZHLB010000632.1:0-4415 GCA_964533005.1 uncultured Saprospiraceae bacterium | reverse complement strand
ACTCCAGTTTGGCGGCGGGTTTTCCTCCGCCAAACTGGAGTTTGGCGGTACGGTTTCACGCAAAGCCGATGTGCAGCAAAATCCGAAATCGAAAAAATCCATCCTGCCTGATGCAATTGCTGATAAAAAACGTCCTCGTCGTCCATCCGGCTTCCAAGTTTCACGGCGAAAAAATTCACCTATTTATTCACGGCGAAAAAATTGAGCGGCTTGGCAAAACGCTGTCTGTCAAGGGCGTAGAAGTTTTTGATGCCAAAGGCGCTTGTGTTTGCCCCGGCTTTTTCGACCTGGGCACGTTGACTGGCGAACCGGGTTTCGAGCATCGGGAAGATTTTCACTCGGCGGCAGCGGCGGCATTGACTGGCGGCTTCACGGCGCTGGCTTGCCTGCCGAACACACTGCCTTGCATCCAGTCAAAATCGGAGGTTTTGTACCTGAAAAATGCCTCGAAAAACAGCCCGGTGGACTTCCTGCCCATCGGCGCCGTGTCGCAGGAATGCAAGGGAAAAGACATCACCGAGATGTACGACATGCACGCTGCGGGAGCAGTCGCTTTTTCCGACGGGAAACACCCGGTGCAAGATAGTGGCTTGATGATGAGGGCTTTGCAATATGTTCAGCCCTTCGGCGGTGTCGTTTTGAACCAGCCGCTCGACAAGGCGGTGGGGCATGGCGGGCAGATGCACGAAGGCATTATGAGCACTTCGCTCGGCTTGCGAGGCTTCCCGGCGTTGTCGGAGGAACTGATGTTGCAGCGAGACTTGCACCTGGCGGAATACACCGGCGGGCGGCTGCACGTGCAGAATCTTTCAACGGCAGGCTCGGTGGCGCTGGTGCGGGAGGCGAAGCGGAGGGGTTTGGCAGTCACCGCTTCTGCCGCAGTTATGAATATTGCCTGCGACGACTCTGCCTTGTTTGATTTCGATACCAATTTCAAAGTGATGCCGCCTTTGCGCGACAAAACAGACATCGAAGCGCTGCGGGAAGGCTTGCGGGACGGCACGATTGACTGCCTGACTTCCAACCACACGCCGCTGGACGAGGAAGCGAAAAACCTGGAATTTCCCTACGCTGAATTTGGCGCAACCGGCTTGGAAACTGCCTTTGCCCTAAGCTGCACATTTTTGCACAACTGGCTGAAAATTGAAGGCTTAGTGGAAAAATGGTCGCTCGCCCCCCGGCGCATTTTGAACCTGCCTGTGCCTGAAATCGCCCCCGGCGCACCGGCAAACCTGACCATTTTCGACCCGGATTTGGAATGGACTTTTGGAGCGGAAAACATTCAGTCAAAGTCGAAGAACACGCCTTTCGTCGGCTGGAAATTCAAAGGCAAAGTGTTGGCGGTTGTCCATAAAAATCAGCTTTCCATCCAACATCGCCCGTAGGGCAAAAAAATAGCTTGGCAAAACCATCAGAAGTATTCACTTTCACGAAGGGAAAAGCGAGCCGCTCGCCAAAAAAGCAAATTGCTCGCTCGAACTTAAACCATTTAAATTCAAAGCATTATGGCAACTTTAGACAATCCGAACACGACAGTGAATGAGTCCACTGTTCCGTTTTTACCCACAGCGTTGAAATATGGCGGCATTTGCGGCTTGGTCTATGTGCTTTACCAAGTGGTGGCGTACATGATGGACATGCCGGTTCCCACCTCATTCGGGACGATGATTTTGACCTTCGTCCTGATTTTCGCCATTGGCATTGGGGCAACAGTGATGGCAATCAAACACCATCGCAACAACGAGCTGAACGGCTACATCTCTTTCGGTCGGGCTTTCCTGCTGGGCTTTCTGACACTGGTGATTGCCGCCGCCATTTCCACCGTGTTTCAAATGGTGTACGTTTTGGCAATTGACCCCGGCATCATAGACATTGCCGAACAGAACATGGAAAAAATGTTGACCGGCTTCGGCTTGACCGGAGAAGCATTGGAACAATCGGTGAAAGGCGTCCGGGATGGCTTCACGCCAGGCAAAATGCTGCTGCAAGGCTTGGTGTTCAACAACATTTTCAACGCCGTCATCGCACTCATTATCGCAGCCATTATGAAGCGCAAACCGGCAGAAATGATGGCTTGAGTTTTTTGAAGGAAAAAGTAAAAAGGCAAAAGGGGGCGCACCTACTTTTGCCTTTTTACTTTTCGCCCTTGCCACAAAAACTTTCTACATGATTGACCTCGACGCTCACCTTGTCGCCGACGAATTGCCTATCCGCCGCATCCGCTCTGATTTCAAAGGCTCGCTTGTGAGTGAGACCAGCACCGAATTATTCTATACTTATAAGGAAGGACACGTCATTTTATTCAACTACGGCGTCGTGGTTTTTGCCAATATTGACCCGGTTGACCAGACGAATTTCATTGCGATGCTTCGCCAATTCGTACCGAAAGCGCTGGAAATCAGCGAGTACCGGGAAGATTTTTCCATCCAAATCAGCAAGGAAATCGAGCGAACTGTCTTTGATTACAATCAAATGATTGTGCCGTATTTGGATGAAGACATCCTGCGCTTGACCATGCTCCAGGTAGCGCAATCAACGGCATTGGATTATTACCAAGCGAGCGCCCAATCTTTGCTGGACGCCTCCACCGAAATCGTCGGGCAACTGGAACGCTCCGGCGCACTGCATATCTCGAAACGAAAGCTCCTGCAATTCATCGGCAAAACGATGAACACCAAAAACCGCATCTTCGACAACCTGTACGTGCTGGATTCGCCGCCGCAGGTCTGGGAAAGTGAATTTCTGGGAAAAATCAACAGCGGCTTGCACAAGACCTTCGACATTAGCGCCCGCTTCAAAGAGATTGATTACATGCTGAAAATGATTGGCGAAAATCTTTCACTTTTCATTGACCTGACCAACTCCCGGGAAAGTCAGCGGCTGGAATGGATTATCATCATCCTGATTCTCATTGAAGTTTTTCACCTTTTCCTGACGGGCATCTTTAAAATTGGCTGAAACGAATTGCGTTGAAAGGTTTCAGGGTTTCAGAGGGTTCAAGAGGTTTCAGGGTTTCAACAGGTACACTAATTTGGTGAAACCCTGAAACCCTGAAACCTCTGAAACCTTGAAACTCTGAAACCTTTTGAAACCCTTTGAAACCTCATCTACTTCATCATCAAAATTTCCAACCATGAATTCAAGAAACGGATTAATCATCGTCATTGTCATCCTGCTCCTGGCGCTTGCGGGTGTGGGATATTGGGCTTACACGTCAAATAGCGACAAGAACGCTTTGGCTGCCGAAAATGAAACTTACAAAGCCCAGGTCGGCGACCTCGGCTCCCTTCGAGACAACCTGCAACGTGAGGTGGATAGCCTCCAACAAGCGTATGCTTCCTTGGCGGAAGAAAACACGACCCTGGCTGGCAGCACCGCCGCCGCCGAAAAAAGGGTGAAAGAAAAAGACGCCGCCATCAAAAAAATCAAGAACCAGAGCGCCTCGGAAAGCAAGAACCTGAACAAGCAAATTCAGGATTTGCTAAAAGTGAAGGCGGATTTGGAGGCTTCCATCGGCAATCTGCAAGCCGAAAACGACTCGCTGCGCACGGTCACCGGTCAACTCACTGCCGACCTGGGCGCTGCCAAATCGGAAAATGAGCAGCTCAATTCGCTCAACAGAACCATCCAGGATGAGCTGAAAAAACTCACGCTGGAAAACTTTAAGGCGAGCGGCTTCCGGGTGGAAATGGAGAAAAAAAGCGCAAAAGCCACCGCCAAGGCAGGTCGGGCAAGGCGCTTGGTCACCAGTTTTGACCTGACCGGCGTGAAGCAGCAATACCAGGGTTTGCGCCCAGTTTACCTCGTCATCACCGACGACAAGGGCACACCCATCAAGTTGAAAAATCCAATCCCGGCAGTGGTCAGCGTCAACGGGCAGAACATGGACATCCAGGCGGCGCAGCAAAAGGAAATCAATATCGTTGAAAATCAACGCCTTAGCTTTACGCATGAACTGGATGAAAAACTCAAGGCAGGTTATTACCGGGTTTCTGTTTACACGGATATTGGCATGTTGGGGGCTTCCAGCTTCCGCCTGCAATAATTCATGGCTGAATGGTTAAATGGCTGAATGGTTGGCTAATCATTCAGCCATTTAACCATTCAACCATTTGGCTATCAATTTCTTCACTCAAAAATGAATAGAACGAACCTCCTCCTGCTCTCTCTTTTCGTCCTCATTTCCAGTCTTTCCGCCTCCTGCGTCGGCAAAAAACGCTTCGAACGGGAAGTCTCCCAGCGAGACAGCGCCAACCAAATGCTCAATCGCCGCATCCTCGACCTCAACGGCGAAATCGGCAAGCTCCAACTCGACCTGGCAGGGCGCAATGGCGAAATCAAAGCCCAAAAAGATTTGCTCGACAAGCAGGACAAACAAATCCGCCAGCTCGAAGACGAGGTGGAAAAACGCACCA
>CAZHLB010000631.1:0-4420 GCA_964533005.1 uncultured Saprospiraceae bacterium | reverse complement strand
CACTGCCGGGTCGAGGCTTGCAAGCGGGTTCGCCAGCAGCCAGTCGTAGAGCTTTGCTGAGGCTTCGGCGAAGGAGTCCATGACAAATTCAGTACTCCGGAAGCCGGCGTCCGTCAAGTACGTTCGCAGGTTTTCCCAAACGGCGTCGAATTCTTTTGGCTTGGGCAGGTGGTCGAGGCGGAGCGTTTGTCCTGAACCATTGGGGTCGTTTTTGGTGAGGGTGAAAATGTAAATGGAGCTGTCGCCGAGGAAGTATTCGAGCAGGGCGGTGGCGGGGTCGAGCAGGCGGTTTTGGATTTCCGGCGCACCGGCGGAGGAGAGGTTGTATTTAATGCGAGCAAATTCGGGATGTTTTTTTTCTAAGTCCTTGACAAGCCTGTTCATATCCCGCTTTTTGTCAAAAATCAGGGCATTCCACGTTGGAATAAGAATGCTGTCAAGTGAGTTGCGATGGTCAAATATTCTTTTTTGCAAAACGGAAATATCCGCTTTCAGGTGGCTTTCCGAACGCAGCAGCGAATCAGGGATTCCGGCGACAGCAAAGGCAAAGTTTTCGTTCAAACCTTCAAGCAGCGTTCTCGCCTTCGCTTTTTCAGCCCAGGAAAAGGCTTCCGCTGCCAGGTTTTCCGAGGGTGATTTTTCCATGCGTTTTTCAAGCGCTGCGAGCGCATTTTCAACGATGGCGATGTTTGCCGCCATCAAATCCTGCTTGCTGGTTTCCTCCTGGAAAGTAGCTTGGATTTTTTCAACCAGGTCAAAAGCAGCTTGAAATTCCTGTTGGGCTTTTGCCAAATCCACCTCATTGCCGGTGCGGTCAAATTGGTGGGAAAGGCAATTGCCTTTTCCCCGGTGGGCGCTCGCTAAAACTGGCAAAATGCTGCTGTCGTCAAAATTGGAAAAAAAGGTCAAGACCCTTTCGTACCAGCCTATTGCTTTTTCATAATTCCTCTCTTGAAAATAGGTATCGCCCACGGCAGACCAAAGTTCGGCAACCGTACCGTAGTTCTGTCCCCGGTGGGCAATAACCTTTTCCAGGATATCCGCCAAGTATCCTCTTGCCTGTTCATACTGCTTTTGTTGGGTCAACAATCGAGCAATGTTCAGAAAACACTCAGGCGCCAATGGACTGGCGGCATAGTTGGGCACAAAAATTTTCAATGCCTGGTCGTAGTATTCAAAAGCCGCCTTTTGTTCACCGGCATCCCTGGCACAATTGCCCAAAGAAACCAAAGTGCGGGCTTCGACCAACGAGCCTGTTTCTCCGAAACGTATCACCGACTCAGCGCTTCTGAGCAACCATTGCCGGGCAGTGGAGTAATCTCCTTTTGCCAAAAAATAATTTCCAAGACCCCAGTAAGTATTGCCGACCAACGGATGCCCTTGAGAAAACAAACTATCGGTCAGTACCAGGTCTTTTTGATAATAATAATAAGCCCGGTCGAGGTCGCCGTGTTTGAGATATAATTCACCCAATAGCTGGTAAGCCAATGAAACGCTCATGTCGAATTCGCTCATGACCGGCACCAATATTTCCAATGCTTTTTCAAAATAAGCAATTGCCTGGTCGTCATATTTTTTCTCCTTGTAGCAGATGCCCAGGTTCATATAGGCGTCCGCCACACCCAACGGTCTGTCCGCTCTTTTAAAATTGTCAACTGCTTTTTCAAACCATTTAATGGCTTCGTCTTCCTGGAATTTTATGCCCCGATAAGCCCTGCCAATATAAATATAGCACCTCCCAAACATCTCATTGTCCGGGTGAAATGAGCTAAAAACAGCCAATGCCTTGTGGACATATTCAATGGCTTTTTCAAAATCTCCTTTTTCGATGTAGCACTCGCACAAACCCACGTAAGGGAACCCCACGCGCCAGTCATTTTCACCAAAATTTTCTACGGATATGCGCAAACTCTCAAGGTGGGAGATAATGCCCGAATCAGGTCTGGAAGAGCCGCAATGAATGAAGCCCATTTGCGAATAAACCGAACCTATTTTTGAATGATTAGGATTGCCCAATTTTTTGAGAAACCTGAGCGCAGCATACAGTTGACTTATGCTTTCTTTTTCAAAACCCCGGTAAGCCAGAATGCCGCCCTGATAAAAGTGAGCGTGCGCTTTTTCAAGCAGAAAGCTGTCGGACGGGCATTTCGCATAAATATCCAGGGCTTGCTGGAAGGTAGCGATGGATTCGTCCCACTTTCCCTCATTTCGCAAAGCCTCCCCTTTGAAAAGAAGCTGCCGGGCGAGGGCGGTGTCGGGAAAAGCAACGGTGTCGGAAGAAATTTGCTGCCCACGCAAGGCAAAGGCGAACAGGCAGGAGAAGAGGAGGACAGGTAGAGTCTTCATTTGGAACCCGAGTTTTATGGTTTGTGAAATCAAGTGTGCAGGCTCGAAAGTTAGGCAACTTGAGGCTTGCAGTTTCCCGAAATCTTGAAGATTTCGGAAAACTTTTCCCGCCCCGCCGTTAAGATTCCCCTCCCTACCGGAATTGATGGCAAACAGCTTCCTCGCTGGTTTTTCCAAACAAAAAACACGGCTGCTTTTCACCCTTAAATTTTCAGTGCATGAAACAGTTGTACTTCTTCCTCCTCGCTGCCTTGTGCAGCCCGCTTTTCCTTTTTTCGCAACAAGCCTGGACGGCGCACGACCCTGGCATCCCCGCCCCCACACTCGGCTGGTCGTCGGTGGACGTGGTCAGCGAGGACGTCATCTGGGCAGCCGGCACGCACTACGTGGTGAACGACAGCCTGTACATCGCCTTCCAGGACAGCATCTGTATCGTCACCGTCAGCACCGACGGCGGCGTCACATGGTCGAGCCACCAAGCGCCGATGGGCAACCCTGCCTTCGTCGCCAACCTGACTGCCATTGATGGGCAGACTGCCTGGCTTTCCGGCTTGGACGCTGGCGGCGGCGGCAGCAAAATCCTCAAAACCAGCGACGGCGGCGCTACTTGGGCGGAACAGACCAGCGCCAACTGGGACGCAGCCGCCAGTTGGGTGGACTTCACCTATTTCTGGTCGCCAGCAAAAGGCATCTCGATGGGCGACCCGACGCAGGGCGAATTTGAAATTTACACCACTGCCAACGGCGGCGATTTTTGGTTCCGGACAGACGGCTCGAAAATCCCCGACCCGCTTCCCGGCGGCGAGTTCGGCTTCAACGGCGGCTACGACGTGGTGGGCAACACCGTCTGGTTTTCCACCAGTTTTGGCAGGGTTTACCGCTCGAAAAATGCCGGGTTTGATTGGGAAGCCTTTGAAACGGGGCTTCCCGCTGCGTATTCGGTGAGTTTCAGAGATGAAAACACAGGCTTCGCCTCCTTCACCGATTTCGTCAATTTCACCTCCCAGGTCAAAATCACCCACGACGGCGGCGAGACCTGGAGCGACATCGCCTCGCTGCCCGAAGGCGGCAACGTGCGCATCGAGTATGGTTTGGCGGATGTTCCCGGCACAAATGCACTCGTGGTTGGCACCTCCGCTGGCTCCCTGATAAACGGCTCCTTCAAAACCTGGCTCACCTACGACGACGGCGTCACCTGGACGCAAATTGACGAAGGGCATCACATCGCTTGGCCCGAATTCATAAGCCCGGAAGTCGGATGGGCAGGACAGTCAGCAAAGAATTCAGGCCCCAGCTATCTCTTTGAATTCACCAGCGGCGTCCTCGGCTTGCTCGACCCAAAGCCGCTCGATGCCGAAGTCAGCTTATTTCCCAATCCCACCGCCGGGATGTTCCTCCTGAACGTCCATTCGCCGCAAACCACTGATTTTCTGCTGCTTGTCAACGATGCGCAAGGTCGCCTGGTGCGCCGGGAGACGGTCGAAGGGGTGGCTGATTTCCAGCGGCACGTGGATTTGAGCGGGCTGGCGGCGGGGGTATATTCGGTGACGGTGAGCAGTGCGGAGGGCAGTTTCAGCACGAAAATTTTGAAGCAGTAACCCTTTTGAGACGACGCCTAAACTTGCCGCAGCCTTCGGGCTGCGGCTTTTCCTCCTTAAAAAATTCGGCCGGCACAGGCTGACAGCTTCAAAATCACTTTTGAGAAAAAAAATTCCTAAGCCAGTTAAGATTTCCCCACGCCAGGGAATGAACGCCAAAATCACGGCAGCCACGAGCGCTGCTTCTTGCCCCAAAAAGATTTTGCCCATCCATTGAGCGCAAAATTTCCTGCATTCACGAACTGAAAAAAAAATTCTTTCCCCGCCTGCCGTGCGCCTGCGCAGGAGCGGAACGGGAACATTTCATCTCATTTTCAACATGAAAAAGATTTCCTTCTTCCTCCACCTCGCAGCCTTCGCCGCTGCCCTCCAACTCTCCGCCACCACCCGCACGGTGAACAACTCGAACCCTTCGCCGGGGCAATTTTCATCTGTCCAATCAGCCATCGACGCCTCATCGGCGGGCGACACCATTT
>CAZHLB010000630.1:0-4426 GCA_964533005.1 uncultured Saprospiraceae bacterium | reverse complement strand
TTCGAGAATGACAAAGCGACTTGCAGACTTGCAGACTTGCAGACAGGTGTTTCACCCAGAAGCCACATGAGCTAAAATTTCATCATTTTGCAGATGACTTCTCTTGCCAAACCTCAAACTACAAACCTCAACCGCTCCCCTTTTTTCTCCTCGAAAAATTGCCCTTCGTGAAAAGCCAGGTGCCCGCTCACAATCGTGCTTTTCACCCTGCCTTTGAAAACGTGCCCCTCGAAAGGCGACCAGCCGCACTTGTAAAATAGATTCTCCTTCCTGACCGCCCATTTTTCATTCAAGTCCACCACAACCACGTCCGCCCAGTTGCCTTCATCAAGAAAACCTCGCTGCTCCACCTTGAAACAGACCGCCGGAGCGTGGCACATTTTCTCCACGATGCGCTCCAGGCTGATTTTTCCCTGGTGAAAAAATTCGAGCATCACATTCAGCGAATGCTGCACAAGCGGTACACCCGACGGTGCTTGAAAATACCCTTGCTGCTTTTCCTCCCAGGTGTGCGGTGCATGGTCGGTCGCAATAATGTCGAGCCGGTCGTTGAGCAAAGCAGGCAGGAGCGCCGCTTGATGCGAGTGGTCTTTCACGGCGGGGTTGCACTTGATTTGAGTGCCAAGCGTCTGATAATCAAGGCTGTTGAAATACAAGTGATGCACACAAACTTCCGCCGTGATGCGCTTCTCTGCCAGCGGCAGGTCGTTAGAAAAAAGCGCCAATTCGTCCTTCGTGGAGATGTGCAAGATGTGCAAACGAGTGCCGTGCCGCTTCGCCAGCCCGACGGCGAGCGAGGAAGATTTCAGGCAACCTTCGGCGCTGCGGATTTCCGGGTGAAACTCGACCGGAATGTTCTCGCCATATTTTTCCCTGAAAATCAACTCATTGCGCCGGATGGTCGCCTCGTCTTCGCAATGCGTGGCGATGAGCATGGGGCAGCGGGAAAAGAGATTTTCCAGCGTCGCTGGGTCGTCCACCAGCATATTTCCCGTGCTGGAACCCATGAAAGCCTTGATGCCGCAGACGTTTCGAGGGTCGGTTTTTAGCACCTCGTCGAGGTTGTCGTTGGTTGCGCCCATGAAAAAGGAAAAGTTGGCGAGCGACTTGGCGGCGGCGATGCGGTACTTTTCTTCGAGCAATTCCTGGGTGACGGCGGGCGGTTTGGTGTTCGGCATCTCCATAAACGAAGAGACGCCCCCGGCGACGGCAGCCCTCGGTTCGGTGTACAAATCAGCCTTGTGCGTCAGCCCCGGCTCTCGAAAATGCACTTGGTCATCAATAATGCCGGGCAGGATGTGCTTGCCAGTGCAGTCCAATTCAAGGTCAGCTTTGCGGTCAATGACGCCGCCAGCCAGTTCGATTTTGCCATTTTTGATGAACAGGTCGCCTTCGGCGATGCGCCCCCGGTTGACCAGGCGGGCGTTTTTCAAAAGAATTGTTTTCATAGAAACGCAAGTATTTGTGGGGGTGAAAGTATCGGATAGAAACGTAATTCAAAAAGCCGGGGCAGCATTTCAAAAGGCGAGGCTTCCCATTTTCGACAACTCATGTTTCGTTACGATATCAGCCAATAAACTCCATATTTTACAGCAAACCGGAATTTTAACCGATATATTTTCAATGTCACGATTCGCCAAATATGCAAACCAAACCGACGTCATTCACCTCAAAAAAGCCTCTTAAAACCTCGTGACAATGAAATTTCATCCACCCATCAGCGGCGTCAAAACTTTTTTTCCAAAATTTTCAGGTTGAAATAGAAATGCAAGATGAGTTGTAAATGCCTGAGTTTAAGTAACGAAACAGTTTAAAATAATAAAGCAATAAATTGAAAATCAAGGCTTTCCAAAAAAGTCCATTTTCCAGCCATAAGCGAATAATTTTTTCGAACCGCTATTGACAAGCGTTTTTTGTGCCTGTATGTTTGTGACGTCTTTTCGGTGAAACACTCTCCAAACCGAATCTCCTCCAAGACAAATTCCTCCATATTCAATTTTCCCTCTGTTATTCTCCCGTGAACATTTCGGCGTTTGACAAGCGCACAATTTTCAACCAATATGCAATTACTACTTCGTGGATTTCTGAACAAACAAACATTCACTCAATAAAACTATGACACAACCAACAAGGGCAAATACAAAGAACAAGCACTAAGACAAACACTTTTTTTTAAGCTTAAACTTCTGAACAAATACTGCTGGAAAAGACACTTTGAACAACACGAATTTTTGACAAAAACTTCAACAACACATCGAATTCAAACTATGGACAAACAATAACAAAAACTATGAACGACACCGCCCTATTTCAAAAACTTGAACGCAACACAAACAAAAACTCAGACAAACAACTCCTTTTAAATCAATCACTTTGAAATGCAAAAAGGCTACGTAAAAACAAAAACAACATTTTGAACAGACGGTCATCCTACAAGAACAGCACTAACTTTTGAACGACAACATCCTTTGATGAGAATTTCCTGGACAGCCAAAAACGAATTTTTAATTTCTGAAAGACCATCTCTTTTGAAACACTATTTTTTTCTTTTTTCAGAAACTATGGGCTACATTGATTAATTACAAAAACTTGAACACAACATCCTGATTTAACCTTTGAAAACCAACATACTATGACCTCGCCGCCTGAGAAAACATGAAATATGGCGGCGAATGTTTTGACCACAAAAACCATAAAATCCCTCCTCCTTTTTTTTCTTTTTTAAACGACGTGCTATTCATCGCCTAACCTGCTGCACGCCCCATGGCAGGCGGTTATTTTTACCTAAATAAAAAACTAAGTACTATGAAACACATCTGGCTCACTACCACAATTATGGCTTTTGTACTCCATCTCGCTGGCAAAACGATTTACGTAACACAAGAAGGAACCGGAAATGGAACCTCGTGGAAAGACGCAACCGGAAACCTTGCCACCGCCTTGCTAAAGGCAAAGCCCGGCGATGAAATATGGATTGCAAAAGGCACTTATTATCCCACCCATGATAATGACCGAAGAAAAGTATTTATCATACCTGCTGGCGTGAAAATATACGGTGGCTTTGAAGGCGTTGAAGCGATGGAAGCAGAGCGAAATTTCCAGCTTCATAAAACAGTTTTGAGTGGCAATATCGGCTCGAAAACTAACCACTCCGATAATTCTTTCACTATTGTTTTAATAAAAAATGGTAGCGTCAACACCATCCTCGACGGCGTCATCTTTGCCGATGGAAATGCCGACGGCACGGGTCCCACTGCGGACAAAGACAGGTGCGGCGGCGCAATATATCTGGACGGATCCGGCGCAGGAAACCGCTCCAATCCAACCATCCAAAACTGTGTATTTCAAAATAACCATGCACGAGACGGCGGCGCAGCATATCTCAATGGAAGAAGCGGCGAATGCAGCCCCATATTTCGCAACTGCCAGTTTTTGAACAATAGCTCCGACCTGGACGGCGGCGCAGTTTTCAACGACGGTCGCCACGAAGGGCAATCCAGTCCCATATTTGAAGACTGCTTTTTCATCGGAAATAAAGGCAATTATGGTGGCGCTCTTTGCAACTACGGCGGCAGAGGGCAAAGCAATCCACGCCTGAAAAACTGCGTCTTTCGCAACAATGAGGCATATCTTCGGGGTGGTGCAATGTTCAATATGGACGTGCAGGGAATGGCGACGCCGATTATCAATGATTGCCAATTTATCGAAAATAAAGCAGTGGCAGGCAATGGGATTTACACCTTTTCCCAACCCGTTAATTCAATCGAACCAGCCGCTACGAAGGCTTCCTACAAGGAAAATTAAACGCCTGTTTCTTTCTACCCAATCATCCCAAATAACGCAAAAACTACTTTTCAATTAGAGAGAGCGTGTGTCTATTATATCAAGGTTGGTGGCAGATTTTTAAAAATGCCACCAGCTTTTTTAAGCCCAATTTAGGAGGTAACTTGAAGTTACCTCCTAAATTAAAGCCCTTTGACAGACATACATTTGAGACCATATTTTGCCTTCTAATAAACCATGCTTTAATCCTGATAAAACCAAAAAGCAACATAGCCATGGGAAATAGTTTGGACCTGGGCTGGGGATATTGGTCAACTCCAATATCCCCAAGCACCAGCTTTCTGAAACGGAAATTATGGCTATCATTTCACTGATAAGTATTCGTCATTCAGACTATGAAATACTGGCTGGATTAATCCGGCAGACAAACACAAAAATG
Organism: uncultured Saprospiraceae bacterium; assembly: GCA_964533005.1. Lineage (GTDB taxonomy): Bacteria > Bacteroidota > Bacteroidia > Chitinophagales > Saprospiraceae > UBA6168. The sequence continues at coordinate 204 of CAZHLB010000630.1, read as the reverse complement.
AACAGACCGCTCTACCCCCTTTTTTTTTCTTCTCTTGTCATCATTTCAGACTTTTTCATACGGATATTCTAATTGCTGAACTTTCATCACGAAAAGATTTACATCGAAGGAAGATACGTGATGTTTGATTCTCGCAGGTCTCTGTCCCGGAATGCTGGGAGGAGACCTTTTTTGTTGCAGCACCGCAGAGCGGTGGTTTTGGAG
>CAZHLB010000629.1:0-4427 GCA_964533005.1 uncultured Saprospiraceae bacterium | reverse complement strand
GTTGAAAAATTTTCAATTTTTCAACCGCAACATCCAAAAACCACCTGTCAGCTTTAGGCTCGGCTTTAAAAAGTATCCACTACTTTTTACCTTCGTCAAACATCCCTTTAGTTTTTACTAATTATCAGCGGCAAAGCCCTCGCCCTTCTCCCTGCCGCCTGAATCCAAACCACGTACCACCCCTCCGCAACCCCCTGTAAATCAATCCTTAAAGGCTCCACCGGCGCTTCCGCCACCTCCATTTCCCGAACCAGCCGCCCCACCCTATCCACCAAAATCAGCCGCACAATCTGCCCTTCCACCGCACTCAAATTCACATCCACGTAATCCCCTGCCGGATTCGGAAATAGCTTGAACTCGTCCAAATCCTCCCAAAATTCAAGCATCTGCACATTTGAAAAAGCCAGTCTGCCGTCGTCCCGAAGCTGGACAATTCGGTAGAAATTCCAGCCGGGCAGCGGATGCTCGTCGGTCTTGCGATAGGTGGCGAAGGCGTCGGTTGGCTCCTCGTTTTCCACCCGGAAAAGCTGCGTCCACTCGAAGCCATTTGCCGAGCGTTCGACCACGTAGCGCAGGCAATTTTTGCCGCTGTTGGTTGACCAGCGCAGTTTCGCCGTTGCGCCTTCTTGCTTCGCAAAAAGCGAAAAAACCTCGCCCGCCAAGCCAATCGCAGCCTGCCCCGGCGGCGTCAAAGTCACCAAATCCTCGTCGTCCTCGGCAGGCGTTCCGCTCGAATTGTTGTTCGGCGAGCTGTCCACGTCGGCGGGCGTCGCTGTTTTCACCTGCACGAAATAGGGCAGCGGCGTCGTGTTTTGCAGCACAAATAGCACGATGGTCATGGTTTTGGTCGCTCCGGCAGCCAGGGTTCCGACGTTCCATTCGCCTGCGCCGATGTCGTAAGTCGTGCCGCTCGGAGGGTTGTTTGCCGTGTGCGCCAAGCCTTGTGGGATGGGCACGGAGACTTTCACGCCGGTCGCCGAAGCGTTTCCCGCGTTGGTCAGGGCGATGGTGAAAGTCACGTCGTTCCAAATTGTCAGGGTCGTGCCGCTCGAAGTCAGGGTCAGTTCCAGGTCGGGTTGGCTGCCGCCGGGTTGGGTCACGCCGAAACTGCGGGTCACGTCGGGCGCAGGGTTGTAGCTGGCGTTGCCTGCCTGCGATGCGCGGATGGTCACCGTGCCGGTCGAGCCGGTCAGCGTCACCGTGTTTCCGCTCAAAGTAGCGGGCCCTGAAACCAAAGTGAACGTCACCGGCAAGCTGCTCGAAGCCGTCGCCGAAAGGTTGAAAGGCGGGTCGGTCGTCACCTTATTTGCCAGCGCATTGAACGTAATTGTCTGATTTTGAAGCCCTGGCGCACTCACTGTGAAGCTGCGGTCAACCGGTGTCGCAGGATTCCACGAAGCATTTCCTGCCTGCGTTGCGCGCACGGTGACCGTGCCAGTCGAGCCAGTTAGCGTGACCGTGTTGCCGGAAATTGTGGCGGGTCCCGACACGATGGCGAAGCTGACGGGCAAGCCGGAAGTGGCAGTTGCAGACAAAGTGAAAGGCGGGTCGGTCGTCACCTTATTTGCCAGGGCATTGAACGTAATCGTCTGATTTTGAGGGCCTGAGCCGGGCGCACCTGCGGTGAAAGCCGCCTCGTCGTCTTCGACGGGGGTGCAGCAAGTGCCGTTGTTTGGCGCGCTGTCGTTGTCGCTGGGCGTGGCGGCGCTCACCTGTGCATAGCCCGTCAGCGGCGCGTTTTGAAGGATAAACCAATTGACCGTGATGGTCTCCGTCGCGCCTGCCGCCATCGTTCCGACCGTCCATTGCTGGTCGCCTTGCGAGGCGTAGGTTCCTTTTGACACGGTAAATTCATTGCCGCCGACGAAGACGACGCTTGCCGGTTTTGGAAAATGAACCTTCACGCCGCTCGCCGCCGCCGTGCCCGTGTTGGTCAGGGTTGCGGTGAAAGCGATATTTCCCCACTGGGTCACATTTTGCGCGCTGGCGCTCATCGTCAACTGCAAATCCACTCCGCTGCCGCCGCCGGGCAGGGTCACCTGGAAAGTTCGGTCAACGTTTGGCGCAGGATTGTAAGTAGCGTTGCCAGCTTGCGAAGCTCGAATGGTCACGCTGCCCGGCTGCCCCGTCAAAGTCACCGTATTTCCTGAAATCGTGGCGGGGCCCGATTGCACCGAAAAACTCACCGGCAAGCCGCTCGAAGCGGTGGCATTGAGCGTGAACGGCGGGTCGGTGGTCAATTTATTCGCCAGCGTTCCGAAGGTGATGGTTTGGTTTTGCAGCCCCGGCGGGGTCACGGCGAAGCTTTGGTCAACCGGCGGCGCAGCATTCCACGAGGCATTTCCCGCCTGCGTTGCGCGCACCGTCACCGTGCCTGTTGAACCTGTCAAAGTGATAGTGCTACCGGAAATTGTCGCGGGTCCCGACACGATTTGAAAACTCACCGGCAAGCCGCTCGTCGCTGTCGCTGAAATCTGAAAAGGCGGGTCGTCGCTTTCCCTGGCGGCGATGCTTGGGAAATTAATCGTCTGATTTTGAGGGCCTTGTCCCGGCACGGTGACGGTTTTTGCCGCCTCGTCATCCTCGTTGGCGACGCCTGCCGTGCCGTTGGCGGGGGTGCTGTCGCTGTCCGTTTGGTCGGCGGCGCTGACTTCCGCCCAAGCGGTGAGCGGGTCGGTTGCGAGGACAAACCAGTTGACCGTCACGGTCGCATTTGCGCCTGCGGCAAGGCTGCCGACGTACCATGTTTTTGCGCCCTGGTGGTCGAAAGTGCCCTGCGAAACGGTGAATTCGTTGCCGCCCACCCAAACTACCGTGCTTGGTTTTGGCAGAAAAACCCGCACGTTGGTGGCGGTCGCCGTGCCGGAATTGGTTAGCGTGAAAGTGAAGCTGATATTGTTGTAAATCGTCAGGTTGGCAGGCGTGTTGGTGACGGAAAGCGCCAGGTCAATCGTCCCTCCCCCACCCTGCTGGGTCACGGTGAAAGTTCTGTCCACCGGGGTCGCCGGGTTCCAGGAGGCATTTCCAGCCTGGGTTGCGCGCACGGTCACCGTGCCTGCCAGCCCCGTCAGCGTGACCGTGCTGCCGGAAATTGTCGCGGGTCCCGACACGATTTGGTAGCTCACGGGCAGCCCCGAAGTGGCGGTTGCAGTCAACGTGAAAGGGGGGTCGGTGGTCAGTTTATTGGCAATGGCTGGAAAGTTAATCGTCTGATTTTGTGGCGCTTGAGCGCCAAAAGGCAGCAACCTGTTGCCGGGAATCGGTCGCTCCAAAGTGCCGTCCGGCAGTTGCCAGCCGACGGCAAGGTTGTCGCCGCCCGTGCCCTCTTTTTGCAGAGCTTCCACGTAATAAAGCTGCCCGGCGGTCAGGGTGATGAGCGCCGATTGCTGGCTGGCGAATTTTGTCCACTCCTGCGAGTTCGTATAACTGGTCACGTTGGCGATTTGGGTTTTCCCGGTGGGGTCACTGCTGGTCGAAAGCCAAAGCTGCGAGTTGTCGTCGCTCGCAATCCAAAAACGGTATTGCCCGGTGACGGGCGGGCAAACGTAGCCGCGAACGCGTGTGCCGTAGTTGTCGGCGCTGTTCACCGGGATTTCAAAAATGGTCAATGTTCCGGTCGAATTGGGCGCAGTTCCGGTGGGAATTTGCGAGACGCTGTTGCCGGAGATGCCCGTCCATGTTTCCTTAGAAATCGTGCCCGTACCGCTGCAAGTGCTTGGTGGAGCGAGGTTTACCCAAAAACTTCGCTCGATGTTGAAGGCTGGCGCAAACGTGGCGTTGCCCGGTTGCGTGGCGGCAATGGTGACTTTGCCGGGGACGCCGGTCAGCGTGACCGTGTTGCCCAAAACGTCGGCGGGCCCCTCGGTGACGTAAAAAGTAATCGGCAAACCAGACGTGGCGGAGGCGGTCAAAGTGAACGGCGCAGCGCCCACCAATTTGTCGGAAATGCTTGAAAACGAGAGGGTTTGGCTTGACCCGGCGCAGGCTGGGAAGATGTCTTTTTGGAAAAAATCAGACAGCCCGGCGGGGTCGCTGACGGTCAGTTTTACCCGGTACCAGTAGCTGGCATTGTAGCAATCAATCGGCGTGAGGTTCACGTTGGCGGTCGCCGAAGTGAAACTTTGCACCGGGTGGTTGTGCTCGTTGTGAAACAAAAGCACCTCCCAAAACCAGCTCAATTGCCCGGCGGAATGGTTCGGGTCGGTCACGGTTGCGCTCAAGGGAAGGCTGGTCGTGATGCCTGGGTTGAACGTGTTGACTGCGTCAACGCTGGTGGCGGTGATGTCGGGCGGTTGGTTGTTGACGGAAATTTTGACGGTTGCCGTTCCGGTCAGCCCGGTGTTGTCGGTGACGGTGAGCGTACACGTGTACCCGGTTGGGGTGGAATTGCCGGAATTGAAGGTGTGCGAAGGGTTTTGCTGGGTGCT
>CAZHLB010000628.1:0-4432 GCA_964533005.1 uncultured Saprospiraceae bacterium | reverse complement strand
ATCCGTGAAAATCCGCCCAATCCGTGTCATCCGTGTTCCAATTATTATCTGATGGGTTTTGAAATTTTTTTCTCTCAAAAAGGCCGTTTTCCACCCGTCAGCTTTTTGCCGAACTATCTTTGGGTAAGTTTTCACCAAAAATGCTTATCCAATGAAAATCAACAACTTGTCCTTGCTACTCCTTGCCGTTGCCAGCCTGGCGACCGGCTGCGTTTCCACCCAGAAATACAACGAACTGCAAAAGTCCAGAGACCATTTCCGTGCGGAAGCGCAGAATTTGAAGGCTTTGGAAAAGGAAAACCAAGACCTGCAAAGCCGCATCCGGGTCGGCGAAAATCAACTCAGTCAAATCAAAGGCGACCTCGCCAACAAGACCGCCGACCTCACCCGATTGCAAAAGGAAAACCAGGAATTGGTTGCCCGCTTCGACGAAGCCACGAAGGAAAACGCAAAAATTCTCTCCAGTTACTCCACCGACAAGACAGCTTTCGAGGAAGAAATTTCCGCCAACCAGGACGAATTGTACTTGCGGGAGCGCCAGTTGCAAGGCTTGGAAAACACCCTCGGCGTCCAATCCTACGGCATCGAAAGCATGCGCCTCGACATGCAGTCCCGTGAAAAACGGGTGGCAGAACTTGAAAAACTCCTCGCCGAAAAAGAGGCGCAAATGGCGAAGCTCCAAACCAGCCTCGACGAAGCCTTGCGCAGCTACACCAACGGCGAGTTGACGGTCAGCGACCGCAACGGCAAAATTTACGTGACCCTGAGCCAAAGCCTCCTGTTCAAAACCAACAGCGACCAGGTGGACGCCTCTGGCGAGCAAGCCCTGGCGCAACTTGCGAAAGCCCTCCAAGCCAACCCTGCCATCGAAATCGTTGTCGAAGGGCACACCGACAACAAAGGCGGCGTGGATTACAACTGGAATTTGAGCACCCGCCGGGCAACGGCAGTAGCAAGAATCCTCTCGCTCAATGGCATCGAACCTGCCCGCCTCACCGCCGCCGGTCGTGGCATGCACCAACCGCTCGTTCCCAACGACTCGGAAACGAACATGGCAAAGAACCGGCGCACGGAAATCATCCTCTCGCCGAACCTGGATAAGTTGTTGGAAATCACGAGGTAAAGCGCATTTTTTTGGGGAGGCGGTTTTCAAAATCGCTTCCCCAAAAAATTTCTAAAGATGAAAGAAGTCCTTCTTCAAACTCACCATCGCATCCTCCCCTTCATCCACCGTACTCCCGTTTTAACCTGCCAAACCATTGACCACCTGAGCGGCGCAACGGTCTTTTTCAAGTGCGAAAACTTCCAAAAAATGGGAGCTTTCAAAATGAGGGGCGCTGCCAATGCCATCCTTTGCCTGCCGGAAGATGCGAAGCAGAACGGCGTGGCGACGCATTCCTCCGGCAATTTTGCGCAGGCGCTGGCATTGGCGGCGAGGCAGGCAGGTGTGAAGGCGTACATCGTGATGCCCTCCAATTCACCGGCGGTGAAAAAGGCAGCGGTGGCAGGTTATGGCGGTGAAATCATCGAGTGCGAGCCGAATTTGCAAGCGAGGGAAGACACGCTGGCGAAGGTCGTCGCCCGCACCGGCGCAACATTTATTCACCCTTACAATGACCACGACGTGATTCACGGACAAGGCACATCTGCGATGGAATTGCTGGAAGACGTGCCCGATTTGGACGTGCTAATTGTCCCGGTGGGCGGCGGCGGTTTGGTTGCCGGGACGGCATTGGCGGCGCATTTTTTTTCGCCAAAAACAAAAGTCATCGCAGCCGAGCCGCTCGGCGCAGACGATGCCTGGCAGTCGGTACAAGCAGGTAAAATCATCCCGCAAACCAATCCGCAGACCATCGCCGACGGCTTGCGCACCTCGCTGGGGGACAAGACTTTTCCCATCATTCGGGATTTGGTGGAGCGCATCATCCGGGTGGAGGAGCAGGAAATCGTGGAAGCCATGCGGCTGCTTTTCGAGCGCATGAAATTGGTGGTCGAGCCGTCGGGGGCAGCGCCGCTGGCAGCTTTGCTGCGGGAAAAAGAAGCTTTTGCCGGGAAAAAAGTAGGCTTGATTTTGTCTGGCGGGAACGTGGATTTGAAGTCGCTGGCGATGCTGTTTGGCTGAGACCAACCTTGCAAAAAAAAAGAAAAGAGGAAGCGGTGCGCACCGCTTCCTCTTTTCTTTTTGGGTGAATCCGACTGTTTTAATTTTCCGGAAATCCCGCATTCAGCCAGCATTGGAAAATCAAAAGCTCCTCCTCCGTCAGGTTATCTTTTGTAGATTCCACGTAAACTGAATTGTCTGGTGGCATCCCCAGCGAAGGGTCGTTTTTTTGCACCACCACCCGGTCAACCATCGAGCCGCTTTGCAAGGCGGAAAGCATGCCAGCGTAAGTTCGGTAATCGCCCGTGCCTACACCGCCGGGAACGTGGCAACCGGAATAGGCGCAACTGTTGTCCACGATGGCTTTTATCTGGTTGTCATAGGTGACGTCGTTCAGCGTGTCGCAGGCAGAGCCGCCGCCGAGGTTGATTTCATCGTAGGTGCAGGTGGAGAAAAGAAAGGCTACCTGAGCAGCAAAAAACAGCGTGGTAAGGAAGATTAAACTGCGCATCAAAAAGGCTTTTTTAATTGGTTAGTTTCTTTTTCAGAGCGCCAAAAGTAGAAAGGTTCGCTACATGAAAAAGCAGCCGAACCCGGCGACCTTACCGAATGGGCAATTTTTAGTGATAAACCGCAATGCCTCATACAAATCAGTCCGAGGCTTGCAAAGGCGGCGTCAATGACTTTTGCCTTTTCTCTTTTTACTTTTTACTTCCTCCCCATCTTTGCCGCCATGCTGAAAATTGACATGCACACCCATATCATGCCTGACAAGCTGCCCCGGTGGGCAGACAAATTTGGCTACGAAGGCTTCATCCACCTCGAGCACAACGAGCCGGGCTGCGCCGACATGATGAAGGGCACGACTTTCTTCCGCCGGGTCAAACAAAACTGCTGGGATGCCGAAATGCGCATCCACGAATACGCTTCGCACCGTACGCAGGTGCAGGTGGTCTGCACGATTCCGGTGCTGTTTTCCTACTGGGCAAAGCCGAAAGACACGCTTGAAATTTCTGAATTTTTGAACGACCACCTGGCGCAACTCGTGCAGGAATATCCTAAGCAATATATTGGTCTGGGAACGTTACCAATGCAGGATACCGACTTGGCAATCAAGGAGTTGGAGCGTTGCAGGGACATCGGTTTGGTCGGCGTTCAAATCGGCTCGAACATCAACGACCTGAACCTGAGCGAGCTGCAGTTTTTCCCGATTTTCGAAGCTTGCCAACACCTCGGCATGGCGCTTTTTGTACATCCCTGGAACATGATGGGACAGGCGCAAATGCAGAAATATTGGCTGCCCTGGCTCGTCGGAATGCCTGCGGAAACGACCCGTGCGATTTGCTCCATGATTTTCAGTGGCGCTTTTGAGCGGCTGCCGGGGCTGCGGTGCTGCTTCGCCCACGCAGGCGGCTCGTTTTTGCCGACGCTTGGGCGCATCGAGCACGGCTTCGTTTGCCGCCCCGATTTGGTGGCGACGGAAAATCAAATCAACCCCCGCCACTACCTCGGCAAATTTTGGGTGGACTGCATCACGCACGACATCACTTTGCTGAAATATATCCTCGAAATGGTCGGCACCGACAAGGTGACGCTCGGCTCGGATTATCCTTTTCCGCTCGGCGACCTGGAAATCGGGAAGTTTATCGAGGAGTCGGATTTGGCGGGAGAGGTAGTGGAGAAGATATTTTGTGGGAATATTTTGGAGTGGCTGGGATTGAAAGAGGAAATGTTTTTTCTAAAAAAATGAACATGAGACTGTACAATAAAATCAACAGTGATGAGCTTAAAGAGCGCCTGCGCCAAAGCACCGAGCAGCGCATCACGCTTTCATTTTACAAATACGCCCACATCCCCGACCCGGTACAGTTCCGCAACCAATTCTACCTGCTGCTCGACGGCATCAGCGTTTTCGGCAGGATTTACGTGGCGAAAGAAGGTGTCAACGCTCAAATCTCCGTGCCGGAAGCGCATTTCGAGGAGCTAAAAAACCGCCTCTTTTCCATTGATTTTCTGAATGGTGTGCGCCTCAACCTCGCCATCGAAGACGACGGCAAGTCCTTTTTCAAACTAAAAATCAAGGTGCGGGAAAAAATAGTCGCCGACGGTTTGGACGACGAAACTTTCGACGTGACCCGCCGGGGCAAGCACCTCTCAGCCAGCGAATACAACAGTTTGACCGACGACCCGGAAACCCTCGTCGTGGACATGCGCAACCACTACGAAAGCGAGGTCGGGCATTTCCAAAATGCCATTTGCCCCGACGTGGAGACCTTCCGGGAAGCCTTGCCGGTGGTTGAAGAAATGCTTGAAAATCAACGGGAAAGGAAC
>CAZHLB010000627.1:0-4447 GCA_964533005.1 uncultured Saprospiraceae bacterium | reverse complement strand
GCTAAAAAAATGGGGGATGGCGTATTTGAAATTAAATTTTTTTAAAATTTTCTTTTAAAAATGTTCTCTCCCCGGAAGTCTTTTTCTCAGGTGAGGCAGAAAAAATTTCTCGTGAAAATCCCAGTTCTGTCAGCACTTGCAGTGCTGACAGGACTTTTTTTTGCCACTTGTTACGAGCCAAAAAAAGACTGCCTCGACGTTGCCGCCACCAATTTCAACGTAGGCGCTGACGATCCCTGCGACGATTGTTGCACCTACCCGAAACTGACCGTTCAGGCGCTTCATCAAGTGATTTTGCCGACCCAATTGGACACTGTTTTTCCTTTCCGTTACGACTCGATTTACCCTTCGCCCTTCGACACGAACCATCTTTTTTCCATCCGGCGCATCCGGTTTTTTCTTTCGAAAATTGAGATTATCAGGCAGGGTGGTGAGCAGGTGACCGTTCAGGACAGCATCGAACTGGAAGCCCCGGCAGGCGTTTCGAGGAAGGTTTTGAACAGCTTTGCCAAATTGGATAGGGACATTTTTCAGGCAAACGTGCTTGGAACGGTCGTGGCGAAAGGCGTTTTTGACTCGGTGAAATTTCGCTTCGGCTTGGATGAAATCTTGTTGCAAACCGACCCGGCGAGCACCCCGGCAGGACATCTCCTGGCTGCGGGCGACACCATATTATATGATAGCACGGCGGGCTTCGCTTCGGCTGTTTTGATTTTCAAAACAGATACTTTGAGCGCAACGCCCCCGCTCGAATTTCGCCTGACCGAGTCGCAGGAAATCACTTTGCCGCTCGAAATGCCGGTGAACGTAGAGGAAGGTTTCGACCTGAAAATCACCTTGCGGCTGAACTACCTAGCGCTGTTCGACGGCGTAGATTTGCAGCACGAAAGCGTGGCGAGCATTCGGCAAAAGATTGTCCAGAACTTGCCAAAGCTGTTTTTCGGCGCTGTACTCGAAGTGGATTGAAAGAAATTTCGAGCCGCTGGCAGCCAACCTTTCCGAAAGTTTCAAACTTTCGGAAAGGTCGTTTTCAATCTCGAACTACCTGTCTGACCAAGCCTTGCTCAATTAAAATCTGAACCATGCAAAAATTCTTTTTTCTCGCCTTGCTCGCCGCCGTCATTTTCTCCTGCAACGACGACGACGCAAACAGCAACAACGCCACCGTCAACCTGCATTTCAAGGCAGAGTACGACGGCTCGCCGCTCGTTTTCATCGAGCAGGAATACATCTATTCAGACGGCAAGCCGGTCAAGTTTCAGAAGTTCAACTTCTTTATTTCGGACGTGATGCTTCTGCCTGAAACGGGCAGCGGCGGTGTGGAAGAGGAACTGGTGGACGTCGAGTTCCTTGATTTTTCTGAACACTATACGCTTGGCGAAGCCCAACAGCCGGTCACTTTCACCAACACGAAAGTGCCCGCCGGAACGTACAGCGGCGTCCGCATCGGCTTCGGCGTACCTGCCGACCAAAACAACAAGGACGCCAACAAGCTGCCAAGCGGCAACCCGCTGCGAGACCATTATTCCTCGCATTTCTGGTCGGATTGGGACAGCTTCATCTTCCTGAAATCGGAGGGCGTTTACGACAAGGACGGCAATGGTTTCGGGCAGGGCGACAGCGGCTTCGGGCATCACCCTGGCTCGAATGCGTCTTACGTTTTGGTGACTTTTAACAAGCCAATCGTGCTGAAAAAAGGTGAATCTTTCGACCTGAATTTTGTGCTGGACGTGCTCAAATTATACGTCAAAGACGGCGTCCCGGTGGATTTCACCGACCCGAAAAACTTAGACACACAAGACCCCGACGACTTGACTTTGGCGAAGTTTATCATGCAAAATTTTTCCCAGGCAATGATTTTGAACTAGGATAACCGGGATAGCGAAGGATGAATAGGATGCGCTATCCTATTCATCCTTCGCTATCCCAGCTATCTTAGTTCTATTTTAAAATGAAAAAGATAATCCTTTCCGGCTTGCTGCTTTTCACGCTCGTCTGGTCATGCAAGGACGATGATGCGCCCATCCTTCCCGACCCCGCCGACCGGGATTTGACGAACATCCCGTACAACCCGACGCCGCACAACCTGACCATCCCGCCGGGTTTCCCTTCGATGATAATTCCGCCGGACAATCCGCTGACGGAGGAAGGCATCGAGCTTGGTCGCCGCTTGTTTTACGACCCGATTTTGTCGAAAGACAGCACCATTTCCTGCGGCAGTTGCCATGCGCCGAATGGCAATTTCAGCGACAACAAAGCTTTCAGCCCTGGCGTCGGCAACCTGATTGGCACTCGCAGTTCCATGCCGCTGGCGAACATTGGCTTTTTTGACAACGGTTTGTTTTGGGATGGCAGGGCGGCTGACCTCGAGCATCAAGCACTTGGGCCCGTCGAGAACCCGGTGGAAATGGCGGAAGTCTGGAGCAATGTTGAAAAGAAACTCATCCGCCATTCCGACTACCCGGAGCGGTTTCGCAAGGCATTCGGCATCGGAAAGGCAGGCGAAATCACGAAAGAGCTTGCCGCCAAAGCCATCTCCCAATTCGAGCGGACGATGATTTCCGGCAACTCCCGCTACGACCAAAAACGCTACCAACTCGACCCTGACCCGTTCCTTTTTTCCGAACTGGAAGCGGAAGGGTACCAAATTTATTTTGATGCAAACGGCGCAACTGCCAATGCGGGTCACTGCGCCCACTGCCACGACGGCGGGCCATTGCTAACTTCTGACGGCTATTTCAACAACGCCATCACCCAGGTCAATTCGCTGGATGATTTTGTGGACAAAGGCTTGGGCGGCGTCACCGGAGTGCGGGCGGACAATGGCAAATTCAGAGCGCCGAGCCTGCGAAATATCACGTTGTCAGCGCCTTACATGCACGACGGCAGGTTTCAAACTTTGGAGCAGGTGATTGACCACTACAATTCCGGCGGGCACTACGCTGACAATGTGCAGGTGGCTTCCATCATGCCGCTGTATTTGACGGATGACCAAAAAAAGGCGCTTCGGGCATTTCTCGACACCTTCACGGACACGAGTTTTGTCAACAATCCGGCTTTGCAAAATCCTTTTCAATAAAATACAAGCAATGCGTTGGCAGCCGGGAAGAGAGAAAAATTTTGAAAAAATTTTTCTCTCTAAAAAACCTTCTCCCGGCTGCCTTCGAGTAAATTTTCCAAATCAAAATGGACATCAACGTTCAAGAACTCAAGCAAAAATTGGACAGCGGCGAAAGCGTCGCACTCATTGACGTGCGGGAACCGTACGAGTTTGAAGAATTCAACCTGGGCGGCAAGCTCATCCCCATCGGCTCGCTGATGACTGCCCTTCCGAATTTGGAGCAGCACAAAAACGACGAAGTCATCGTCTATTGCCGCACCGGCAACCGCAGCGGCATGGCGCAGCAACTGATGCAAAGTATGGGCTTCACGAATGTCAGAAACCTGACGGGTGGAGTGGTGGCGTGGCAGCAGGCATTTGGAAAATGAGGCGCCAAGACTTTCAGCCCACTTCGGTTTTGATTAAATGATTGACGATTAAATGATTACATGATTTTTGAAGGAATGGCTGAAATGAAAATGGGCGATGGCGGCACTCTGCCATCGCCCATTTCCATTTCAGCCATTCCTTCATAAATCATGTAATCATTTAATCGTCAAGCAATTAATCAGGAAGAATTAGCCGCCTTGTTTGGTCTTGACAATGGCTTTTACATTGTCCTCTTTCAATTCACCGACCAGGCGCTCCGCCTCAGCCATCGTGTTGAACCGGTCAATGAGCACGACGGCAAATTTTCCCCGGTTGAAAAGCTCCACACGGGCATTCGGATAGCCCAGCTTTTTGAGCCTTGCCACCTCTTTTTCCGCCCCTGCTTTTTGCGAAAAAGTGCCGCCGAGCACCATGTATTTTCCACTGGAAGTGGAGGCAGTTTCCGTGTCGGTGCTGCTGCTTCCAGCCTCCGAGTCATCTTCGGCGGCAGTGGTGCTGGCGTCCTGCGCTTTTTCCGTGGAAGGTTTGGAAGTGATGGCGGAAGGTTGGTTGGCGGGAGCAGAAGTGCCGGGTTGCGTGGCTTTGTCATTGGCGGCAGTTCCAGCCCCGGTGGAGTCAACTGTCGGGTCAACTTCGTAATCGTAAGTTCCGTCGGCTTCCATCTCGATGGAGTCGGCAGCTACTTCCGTTTTTGCAGGTTCGGCGTCGCCCTTGAACAGGTCGGTCATTTTATAGACCAGGAAACCGATGGCGAGCACACAAAGAACAACGATGGCGATGGTGATGTAATCCAGCCTTGACATAGTATCAGTATTTGATTTTAAGCTTTTGGCGATTGCCGGTTTGCTTGAAAAAAGCCCGCCTGCAATTGCCAGCAGCAGTGGTGTTGAACGGCGATAAAAGTAGGTTTTAATGTTAAAATCGTCAAATTGGCTTGCGTTTTTACCTTTGGCAACC
>CAZHLB010000626.1:0-4455 GCA_964533005.1 uncultured Saprospiraceae bacterium | reverse complement strand
GTTGTGGTTGTTTGGGTTTTTATATTAGTGGCTGGCATTTAAATCATGGTGATTTTAAAAATCACCATGATTTAGACCACATCATCCTCCGCTAATCCTTCATTTTCAAAAGCCACGCAATGCAGTTCTCCATCCAATCCACCTCGCTCGCCGAGTTATCCATGCCATATCCATGCCCGCCGTTGGCATAAAAAAAGGTCTCGACCGGCACTTTATTTTTCTGCAAAGCAGCCACGAATAATATGGCATTTTCCACCTTAACTACGTCATCGTCAACGGAATGTGTGATGAAAACAGGCGGCGTGTCCGGCGTTACTTTTAATTCATTGGAATATTCCGCCACTTTTTCCGGCGAGACTGGCAGGGTCGCTAATTTTTGCTCGGAGGTTTGCCACTCCTGCATGATTTTCTCCAATTCGGCGAGTGGCATATCGCCAATCAAATTGAAGCGGGAGCCATAATGCGTCAGGCTGTCTGCGAAGCTGATGACCGGGTAATTTAAAATCATAAAATCCGGTCGCAGGCTCGTTCCTTTTGGGTTGTCAATCAAGGCTTTTTGATAGTGCGTGCCCGCCGTCGAAGCCAAATGCCCGCCCGCCGAACTGCCGGCGATGCCGATTTTGCGAGAGTTGATGCCCCAGTTTTTGGCGTTTTCCCGCACGATTTGAATGGCTCGTTGCGCATCCTGCAAGGGGACAAATTCTTTGTTTTCCACGAGGGAAGTCTTTGGCATCCGGTATTTCAGCACAAAACCGGCGATGCCGTTTTCGCTCAATTTTTTGGCGATATCATGCCCCTCGTGGTCAATGGCTACGCCTGAATAACCGCCGCCGGGGCAGACGATGACTGCCATGCCTGTCGCTATTTTTTGGTCTGGTAAATAGGCGATCAATTCCGGCGAAGAAACATCCGTGATGAAGCGTATCGTCCTTTCGCCTGCGGGGAAAGAAAGTAGGTTTTCCGGCGGGGCAGATGGCTTGGCGTTGGGCATTTTGCTTGCTTCGTAAAGCGGCATGACCTGTTGGGAATAGGCGGAATTGGTTGCCATAAGGATGGCGAAAACGGAGAGTGAGAGTTTGATAGTCATGTTAAAAACCTGTTTTAGAATGGAGGCTGTCTTTCAAGCCGTTTTGAGCCGTGCAGGTGACGCACAGGAGCAGAACAGTGAAAAAAGCCTTGTCAAAAAATTTCATGTCGTTACCAAATTGAGTTGTGAGAAAATGACAGCCGCAAGAGTTTTCCCAAAATTGATTTGGCGAAGTCGCCTTGCCAATGGGTTTAAATTCGGCGCTAAATTCCCAGGCTGGCATTTTTCAACTGTTCCGCCCCGTTCTGTTTTGGCGGAAAAACTGTGCTGTACTGTTCTGGAAGGTGAGATAAATGAAGGGAAGGAAGGTCAGGTAAAATGGCTTCGGGTAAGCCCATCGCTAAAGCATTTTGGGATGTTTCACAACGAATTCCGCACCACCAACCGAAAAGGATTCGCCACGTGCCCCCGGCAATTTCCAAGCACCATCTGCGCAGCCGTCTCGCCCAATTTTTCAAAATCAGTGGAAATGACCGTGATGCCATCGAGCAGGATTTCTTTGAGCGGCGTCTCGTTGTAGCTTAGAATTCCTACTTCCTCTCCCACTTTCAAGCCTGCATGTTTCACCCGCTTGATGAGGGTCACCAAGTCGCCTTCCATCAGATTGATGTAGGCTTCATTCGGCTCGATAGGCTCGTTGAAAATGTCGCCAACTACCTGGTAATCAAAAGCATACTCTGCGCAGAAGTGTTTGAAACCCTCCAGAATTTCCACCGGGTGGTAGCCGTAGGCGGGGAATATGATTTTCAGCTTGCGGTATTTTTGAAGCAATTCAAGGGCTTGCGTAAGGGCATCGGAGAGGTCTTTTGCAAAGTCCTGAAAGACGGCTGCGTATTCGCCGATGACGCCTTCCACCTGTTTGTCCAGCAAAATCAGTTTGTTTTTGGGGATGAGGTTGATGAGGTCTTTTACATTTTCCCCGCCTTCGTGGAAATGGGCGATGATGACGAAATGGGTGTAGTCCTTGTCCTTGTTTTCCAAAATCCACTCTTTAAACAGGCGGTAGTTGTTGTGATAAATGAAAAAATCAATGTGGGCGTCGTCGCCAAGTGTCTTTGCGAAGGCGTCATAGATGATTTTTTTGTGGGCGCTCAACTTGTTGAAAAGCAGGAAAACTTTCGCCTTTCGCCGTACCGTATTGCTTTTAACATAGTAGCCCTTCCCGGCGGCGGACTCGACGACACCGATGCTTTTCAATTCTTCATAAGCCTTCACCACCGTGTCCCTCGAAATGTCAAACTGGATGAGCAAGCGGTTGACGGAAGGCAGTTTTTCTTCCTTTTTTAACTGACCCTGTTCAATGCCGGACAGGATAGATTGAACGATTTGCCGGTATTTCGGCGTCTTGGAATGCTCATTGATTTGGATGGTAAAAGCCATTGAGTAAATGGTAAATGATGAATGATGAATGGTAAATGGTTAACTACTTTGCACCCCCTCTCTTTGTACGCTCTGAGTCGCTTTTGTCATTCCCGCAGGGAACCCGTTCTGCCTGACAAACCAGGCAGGACGGGTTCCGTGCGGGGATGACAAAAGCGACTCAGAGCGTACAAATAAACAAGGTTTAATTTGGCTCCCTGATTAAACTATTGAACTTGAGGAACGCCCTTTTTCTGTTTTTCAAAACACAAAATGCCGTTCCATAAACTGGACAAAACCATGCAAAAATTAATTCTTCCCTTCCTCCTCGCCGCATTGCTAAACGCTGCCGCATTCGCCCAAAACAAAAATGCTTTCGCCGTGCAAACCACCATCGAGCATGGCATCATCGAAGGAGATTACGACACCAAATCGGGCATTCAAACCTACCTCGGCATCCCTTTCGCCCAGCCACCCGTTGGCGACCTGCGCTGGAAAGCGCCGCAACCACTCGGCAATTGGAAGGGGGTGAAAGCGACTAAAAAATTTGCGCCCAGACCCATGCAGACCTTCGTTTGGGGGGACATGAACTCCCGCTCCGACGGCGTCAGCGAGGACTGCCTCTACCTGAACGTTTGGACGCCCGCCAAACGAAACACCAAAGGACTGCCGGTTTTGCTCTATTACTACGGTGGCGGATATGTGGCGGGAGATGGCTCGGAGCCTCGTTACGACGGCGAAAGCATGGCAAAACAAGGCATCGTGGTGGTCACCTGCAATTACCGCCTGAACATCTTCGGCTTCTTTTCCCACCCCGAATTGAGCGCCGAAGCGCCTTACAAAGCCTCTGGAAACTACGGGTTGCTCGACCAGGTTGCCGCCTTGCAATGGGTGCAAAAAAACATCGCAGCCTTTGGCGGAGACCCCGGCAAAGTGACCATCGCAGGGGAGTCTGCCGGTTCGATTTCGGTCAGTTACCTGATGGCTTCGCCACTTTCCAAGCACCTCATCGCCGGTGCAATTGGCGAAAGCGGCGCAGGCATTCATCCTACGCTCGCTCCCATGCCCTCGGCGGAAGCGGAAAAAACGGGGGCAGATTTTGCTAAAAATGCAGGCTATTCAAGCATTCGTGAATTGAGGGCTTTACCTGCGAGGGATGTTTATGAAATGTACAATGAATCCAGGCGATTTGGCTTCCCGGTGGCTTTGGACAACTATTTTCTGCCCAAAACCCTTCCCCAAATTTTCAGTGCCAAAGAACAAGCCCAGGTGCCGCTCCTGCTCGGTTGGAACTCTGCGGAAATACCCGGGCAAGCCTTCATGCAAGGGCAACCGTATTCGGCTCAAAACTTCATGAACCGGATAAAAGCAGAATATCCCAATGATTACGAGGAAGTTATGAAACTATATCCCGCCACGACGGAAAGAGAAACGGAGGTTGCGGCGACCGCATTGGCTTCCGACAGGTTCATCGTTTACAGCACTTGGAAGTGGTTTGATTTGCATCGGGAAAACAGTTCGCAGCCCGTTTACCGATACCTGTACAGCAAGTTACGACCCCCTCTCAAAGACAATTCGCTGACGCCGGGCTTGGCGGGAGGGGTGCAGGAAAGAGACCCGAATGCCCCCAAAATGCCCGAACCCGTCGGCGCTCCGCATGCCTGCGAAATCGAATATTGCATGGGCAATCTTCACCTTATTAAAGAATATGCGTGGACGGCAGATGACCACAAAGTGTCGCAAACCATGCTCGCATACTTTGCGAATTTTATCAAAACGGGCAATCCCAATGGGGAAAAATTGCCCGAATGGCAAGCGGCAAAAGCGGGCGATATGACGCCGCCGGTGATGATTTTAAATACGGAATCGAAAACGGAAAAAGCGATGAATGACGGGAGATATGAGTTTTTGGACAGGACTTTTAAGAACCAATAGAAGTGCAATTTATACTTCACGCCAATAGGTTTTGTGCAAAGTTGATAAGGGTTGATGAGGTTAATCGGGTTGAT
>CAZHLB010000625.1:0-4456 GCA_964533005.1 uncultured Saprospiraceae bacterium | reverse complement strand
CAGGCCTGGACTTCTGAAATGAATTTAAGACCTTTAATTATTGAACCATAAAAACGTGTTATTATTTATGAGGGATGTGTAATGAAAAAAGCCACGACTGGCAATCAAATCGTGGCTTTTTCATCCCTCATCCCTCATTCCTCATCCCTTAAAATGGGATGTCTTCGTCGTCGTTCATTTTCGAGGGGCGGGTGATGACGTTTGAAGTTTCAAACGGAGCGGCAAACGGGTCGCTCGTTGGGAAGTCGCCGAAGTTCGGGTCGCCGAGGTCGCTGAACTTGGCGAATTGGTCGGTGAAGCGCAGTTTGACGGTGTCGAGGGGCCCGTTCCGGTGCTTGGCAATGATGATTTCGGCGATGCCTTTGAGGCTCTGACCGCTCTCGTCCTCGAGGATTTGATAGTATTCGGGGCGGTAGATGAAGGTGACGATGTCTGCATCCTGCTCGATGGCGCCCGATTCGCGTAAGTCGGAAAGCTGCGGCCGCTTCGTCCCCCCCCTGGTTTCGACCGCCCGGCTGAGTTGCGAAAGCGCAATCACCGGCACGTTCAACTCCTTCGCCATGCCCTTGAGCGCACGGCTGATGGCGCTGATTTCCTGCTCCCGGTTGCCGTTGCTGCGGCTGCCTTCCATGCCGCCACTCATCAATTGCAGGTAGTCAATGATGACCATCTGGATGTCGTGCTGCATTTTCAGGCGGCGACATTTGGCTCGCAACTCGAAAATGTTGATGCCAGGGGTGTCGTCAATGAAAAGCGGGACTTCGCTGATGCGCTCGATGGTGGAATGCAGTTGCTGCCATTCGTATTCTTCGAGTTTGCCGGAGCGGAGTTTGTTGGCGGGGATTTCGGCTTCCATCGAAATCAGGCGCTGCACCAATTGGGTGCTCGACATTTCGAGGGAGAAAAGGGCGACGCCTTTTTTGAAGTCAATGGAGGCGTTGCGGGCGAGGGAGAGAACAAAACTCGTTTTGCCCATGCCGGGCCGAGCCGCAATAATGATTAAATCCGAAGACTGCCAGCCAGAAGTTAGCCTGTCCAAATTGGTGAAACCTGTCGGCACCCCGGTCAGTCCGTCCTTCTTGTCCTTCAATTCCTCCAAAAGTTTGAGCGTCCGGCTGGCGAGAGCGCCCATGCTTTCGTACTGGCGGTTGAGGTTGTTTTGCGTGATGGCGAACAGCCCTTTTTCCGCATCGTCGAGGAGGGTGAACACGTCGGTGGTGTCTTCGTAGCTGTCCCGGATAATTTGGGTAGAAACCTTGATTAAATCCCGCTGGATTTTTTTCTGCGCCACGATGCGGGCGTGGTATTCGATGTTGGCGCTCGAAGCGACCCGGTTGGTCAGGTCAACGAGGTAAAATGCGCCGCCGGCAGCGTCGAGGTCTTCCGTTTTTTTAAGCTCCTCGGTCACGGTGAGCAAGTCCACCGGGTGCGATTTTTCAAACAGGCGCAGGATGGCTTTGTAAATCAATTGGTGCGCATCGAGGTAAAAGCTGTCCGGGCGCAGGACGTCGAGGACGACGGGCAGCCCTTCCTTGTCGAGCAGCAGAGCGCCAAGCACCGCTTCTTCGAGCGGCAGCGCCTGGGGTTGGACTTTGCCAAAAACGTAGTCGGACAGCTCGCCTTCCCGCTTGCGCAGGTGGGATTTCATTTCGTTGCCGGCGAGCTTCCGGGGAGCATTATTTTGGTCGAGCATGGTGAATTAGAACATTGATGCTGAGGCTGTAGCAAAAGAGTAGTCCTACGGAGAGAGGTGTTTTTTGAGAAATTTTTTGGAAAAAAATTTCTCAAAAAACACCTCTCTCCGAAAGTATTTCCTGGGCGTAACTTTTGCTAAAGCCGTGCAAAAGTGGCTGAAATAGCTGGCCTTGCAGCAGAAAGTTCCTCACGTTTCCTGGTGGATTTGGGTGGAAAACCTGGCATGAGCGTGGAAAATCGTCTCGTGTTTTTGAAGTGGTGGGGAAAATGGCGAAGACCGTTCCCGGTAGTTTTTCACGTGTGCCTGGTGAGTGATGTTGAAAAGTAAGCTGGGAAAAAATTGGAAGCTAAAGGTAGGAGTTGTTTTTGAATTTACAAACAAAAAGTTTTGAAAACCAGTCTGGAGAGCGATGGTTTTTGATAATTTTTGAAAAAATTTTCTAAAAAACCATCGCTCTCCGAAGCGGCTATTCCTCGTCATGCGCATGCGCCTTGTGGTCGGCAATCAACTTTGCCTGAATGTCAGGCGGCACCGGCGCATATTCCGCAAAGGAGCGAGTGAACTTCGCCTTGCCCTGCGAAATGGAGCGCAACGTGGAGGAGTATTGATAAAGCTCGGCAAGCGGCACTCTCACCATGATTTTCTGATAATGCCCCTCGCTGCCCATGCCCATGATGATAGCCCGGCGGGTCTGCAAATCGCCCATCACGTCGCCCATCACGTCGCCGTCGCAGAGGATTTCCACGTCGTAGATAGGCTCCATGATTTGCGGATTTGCCTTTTGAAAATTCGCCCGGAACGCCTGGATGCTGGCAGTCATGAATGCCTGGTCGTTCGAGTCCACCGCGTGCATTTTCCCGTCGTAGATGCTAACCCGGATGTCCTGGCAGTTCGAGCCGGTGAGCGGACCCTCTTCCATTTTTTGCAGGACGCCTTTTTTAATGGCGCTCGAAAAACGGTTGTCAATCGCGCCGCCGACGATGCACCAGAAAAAGGCGAGTTTGCCGCCCCAGGGCAGGTCGTCAATTTGGCGGTCACGCACGGTCAAGCCAGTCGGGTCGGGCATTCCTTCATGCCAAGGCTCAATGCGCATGTGGACTTCGGCGAATTGACCTGCGCCGCCAGTCTGCTTTTTGTGCCGGTACATTTCGTTCGACTCCTTGGTAATGGTTTCCCGGTAAGGAATTCGAGGCTTGTGAAAGTCCATCGAGACGCCGCCAATTTGCTCGACCCTGTATTTCACCAAATCAAGATGCAATTGCCCTTGTCCGTAGAGTAGGGTCTGCCGCAGCGAAGCATTTTGCTCGATGACGAGCGTGGGGTCTTCCTCGGCAATGCCGTGCAGGGTTTTCATCAGCCGCTCCATGTCGTTTTTGCTGGGCGGCTCGACGGCTACCTCGATGCGGGAATTTGGAAAATGAATCGGCTCGATTTGCCGGTCAATGCCTTTTTTGTTCAAAGTTTGGTTGGTGTGCGTGCTTTTCAGCTTGACCACACAGCCTAAGTCGCCTGCCCGAAGCTCTTCGACCGACTCCCGGTTTTTGCCTTCCACCACGTAAAGCTGACCGAGGCGCTCCGCCACCCGGTTGCTGGCGTTGACCAATTCGTCGCCGCTTTTGACCGTGCCGGAATAGACTTTGAAAAAAGACAGGTTGCCCACTTTCGGCTCGTTATGAGTTTTGAAAATGAAAATGGTAGCGTCGCCTTTCGGGTCGCATTTCAAAGTGCCGCCGCCCACGAGCGGAGCCGGCGCACGGTCGGCAGGCGACGGGCAGATGTCGTTGACAAAGCCCATGATTCTGCCGCTGCCCATGTTCTTGACTGCCGAAGCGCAAAACAGCGGGAAAACGCTCCGCTTCGCAATGGCTGCCCGCAAGCCGGTAGAAAGCTCATCTTCGGACAGGTTTCCTTCTTCGAAATACTTCTCCATCAGCGTATCGTCCATCTCGGCGGCAGCTTCAACGAGCGCCTTGTGCATGGCATCCGCCTTTTCCATTTCGGCTGCGGGGATTTCTTTTTTGGTTGGTTTTCCGCCGTTGGCGGGAAAAACATACATCACCATGCGCAGCGCATCTATGATGGTATTGAAGCCTGCGCCCGTGTTCAAAGGGTATTGCACCGGCACGACTTTGTTTCCGAAGCGACCTTGAGCCTGCTCCAGTGTCGTGTCGAAATCCGCCTTTTCATGGTCTAACTGATTGACAACGAACAAGGTGGGTGTTTCGAATTTTTCCACATATTCCCACAAAAGCTCTGTGCCGACCTCGACGCCGCTCTTTGCGTTGAGCAGCATGAGCGCCGTGTCCGCCACTTTCAGCGAGCTGACGACCTCGCCCACGAAGTCGTCGAAGCCCGGCGTGTCGAGCATGTTGATTTTGTTGCCCCGCCAATCGTCGTGCGTGAGGGTGGAAAAAAGAGAATTGCCCCGCTCGTGCTCGATGTCGGTGTAGTCGGAGATGGTATTTCCCTCTTGCACTGTGCCCCGGCGGCTGATGCCGCCGGATTCGAAGAGCATGGTTTCCGCCAAAGTGGTCTTGCCGCAGCCCGGGTGCCCCAGCAAGACGGCGTTGCGAATGTTTCTGGTATCGTACGTCATATTTAGTTAGTGAGTTTTGGAGATTGATGATTGATGATTGATGATTGATGGAAGGGACGTCCCCGCCATCAATCATCAATCATCAATCATCAATCTCCACTGCTTTTTATTCGAGGCGTGAACTTATTAAATTTTACTTATTCCCAAGATATTTTCCTTTTAAA
>CAZHLB010000624.1:0-4462 GCA_964533005.1 uncultured Saprospiraceae bacterium | reverse complement strand
AAGCGACTCAGCACGACTCAAACCGACCTGTGTTTTCGACTTCCAATTTTTCAAAGAAACTCAAAAAAATACCCTCCTCGAAGAAGGGCTTTTTCAAATTAAGGATTTCCCGGCTTCGGCAGGTAGTACAGCACCACCCGGTTATTCTTGTGAAAATACTTTTTCGCCACCCGCTGGATGTCCTCTTTGGTCACTTTCAGGTAGCGGTCAATTTCCGTGTTGATGAGGTTTGCTTCGCCAAAATAGGTGTGGTAGTTGGCGAGATTCTCGGCGATGCCGAGCACGGTAGAGTAGTTCGAGATGAAGTCATTTTCCACCTGGTTGCGCAGCTTTTGAAACTCCGCCTCGGAAATCAACTCCTTCTGCACCCGCTCCACTTCTGCGTCCATGCCTGCCTCCAAATCCTTCGGGTCAATGCCGCCGTTGCAAATGCCGAAGGCAATCGCCACGCCGGGATCTTCCATCGAAAGCGGGAAGTTGCCGACAAAAAGCGCCTTTTGCTGCTGGTCAACGAGGGCTTTGTAGAGCCTCGAACTTTCGCCTTGCGACAGCAATTGCGAGAGCATTTGCACGGCGTAAAAATCGGCAGTGCCTTGCGCCGGGATGCGGTAAGTCTGAATAACGGCAGGCAATTGCACGTTGTCGAAGACCGTGTCCCGCACCTCGCTGCCGAGTTCCGGCTCGACTATTTTCGGGCGGAACGGCTCCTTTTTCTTCGGAATGCTGCCAAAATATTTGTCAATCAAAGCCTTCGCCGCCTCGATTTTGATGTCGCCAGCGATAGACAAAGTGGCATTGTTCGGCACATAAAAATCAGCGTAGAACTGCTTGTAATCTTGCTCCACCGCAGCGTCGAGATGCTCCATGTAGCCGATGACGGGCCACTTGTAGGGGTGCGTTTTGTAGGCACGTTTGAAAGATTCTTCCAGCACCGAGCCGTAGGGCTGGTTGTCAATGCGCTGGCGGCGCTCCTCTTTCACGACCTGGCGCTGCGTTTCGATGCCTTTTTCGTCCACTTTGGCGTGGAGCATCCGCTCGCTTTCCAGCCACAAGCCCAGTTCGAGTTGGTTGCTGGGCAATTCTTCGTAGTAAAAAGTCCTGTCCCAGGAAGTGTTGGCGTTCAGCTCGCCGCCAGCTTGCTGGATGTACTTGTCGAACTGTCCCCGCTCGATGTTTTCCGAGCCTTCAAACAGCAGGTGCTCGAAAAAATGAGCGAAACCGGTGCGGTCGGGCTTCTCATTTTTCGACCCTACGTGGTACAAAACGCTCACCGCAACGATGGGCGTGGAGTGGTCTTCGTGCAAAATCACGTGCAAGCCGTTGGGCATGGTGTATTCCACGAAGTTGATTTTGTTCATCTGGGCTTGCAGCGCAAGGGCGCCGGCAAGCAGCCAGGCAACAGTCAGGATTTGCTTTCTTAATTTCATGATTGAATTTGAATTAGGATTTGGGGGGATTTTGGAAGGATGAATAGGATGCAGGTTCGAAATCTCGAGCCTGCATCCTATTCATCCTTCCAAAATCCCCCCTAATCCTAGTTCTACTTTTTTCAAAAGGCGGGCGAAGTTGCTAAAAAAATCCAGCCGCTGCCGCCCGGCAATGGATGAAAACGTGCCTTCCGATAGACAAACGAGCGAGGCAAAAGCGGCAATTCGATTTCGGATTTTGGGTTTCGGATTTTGTTTTGTCACCCTGGAAGGGTCAGATTTGCCGCTTCAACGTCGAAAAATGCACCACGAACTTTTCATCCGCCGCTGCTTCGACCTCGCCCGCCTCGGCGCTGGCAGCGTCTCGCCCAACCCGTTGGTCGGCGCAGTGCTCGTGCATGAAAACCGCATCATCGGCGAAGGCTGGCACCGGCAGTACGGCAAGGCGCACGCCGAAGTTTATGCGGTCGAAAACGTGAAGCCGGAAGACCGTCATTTGCTCTCGAAATCAACGCTTTACGTCTCCCTCGAACCTTGCTGCATCCACCGGAACACGCCGCCTTGCACGGATTTGATTCTCCAACTCAGCATCCCTAAAGTCGTCATTTCCTGCCTCGACCACACGCCGGAAGTGAACGGAAAGGGCGTGGAAATTTTGCGAAAGGGTGGGGTAGAAGTAGTCACCGGAATTTTGGAAGCGGAAGGGAAACGCCTGAGCAACGTCCGCCAAGTCTTCGTCACGCAGCGGCGACCGTTCATTTTGCTCAAGTTTGCTCGCACGAGGGATGGTTTCATGGGCAATCACGGCGAGCAGGTTTGGATAAGCAATCAATACTCAAAACGGTTCGTCCACAAGTGCCGGGCGGAGTTCGATGCCATCCTCGTCGGCACTCGAACTGCCGAAGTTGACAACCCCCAACTGACCAACCGGCTTTGGTTTGGCAAGTCGCCGCTGCGCATCGTGCTGGATAGAAAGTTGCGGTTGCCCATTGGCAACCACCTGTTTTGCGACGGCGGAAAAACCTGGGTCGTCACGGAAAAGGAAGTGCCGCAAGGCGGCGAGGCAGGCAGTGAAAACCTCACTTTTCTCACCTTTTCTTTCGATGAAAACCTGCTGCCGCAACTCTTGAAAAAACTCGCCGAACATCGTATCAGCTCGCTCATTGTGGAAGGCGGAGCGGCGACTTTGCAGCGCTTCATCGCAGGCGGCTGGTGGGACGAGGCTTGGGTTTTTACAGGCAACCTGACGCTCGGCAGCGGCATTCAAACGCCTGAAATTCCTGGCTTCGCCAATGCTGAAACCCGCATCGGCACTGATGTCTTAACGTTTTTCAGCAATCCCGCCGCCTCGCCGTTAAACTTGTGATAAAGCAACGCCAGCCAACCATAAGCGAAAGACGGAGATTGTTTTGCTCATGCTAATTTTGGCGCTCGCAAAAAGCTGACAGGTGGAAAACGGCTTTTTGGAGAGAAAAAAAATGAAATTTTTTTTCTCTCCAAAAAGCCGTTTTCCACCTGTCAGCTTTGGCTCCAATTTCCCAAAAAAATAAATCAGCATGAAAAAGGTGGCATCAACATTCGCCCTTATTTTGGCAACCGGAATGCTCGGCTTCGGCGTGTTTTCCTTCAAATTTCCCGAAAATACTGCCCAAGCGCAGACCATCAACTGGCTAACCTGGGAGCAAGCCCTCGAAAAACAGCAAACCCAAAAGCGCAAAATCATGGTGGACGTCTATACCGATTGGTGCGGCTGGTGCAAGCGGATGGATGCCGCCACGTTTCAAAAAGAGGAAATTGCCAAGTATGTCAACGAGCATTATTACGCCGTGAAATTCAATGCCGAGCAAAAGGATGATATCGAGTTCAAAGGCAAGACCTACAAGTTTGTTAAGCAAGGAATGCGAGGCTACCACGAACTGGCGGCGGAAATCACACGGGGTCGCCTGAGCTACCCGACAGTGGTGTTTTTGGATGAAAACTTAGAGGTGATTCAGCCGATTCCAGGGTACAAAGAGCCGCTGGAGTTTGAGCAAATCATCACCTATTTTGGCAAGAACGAGCACAAAAAGACGCCGTGGCAGACCTATCAAAAAGGGTACACGCCGCTGACGAAAGGCAAGTAAACAAAGCTCAGACCTGTCAGCACTTCAAGTGCTGACAGGTCTTGTCAGTAAAAAAACAAAAAGGCAAAAGTGAATGGGTGTTTCACTTTTGCCTTTTGTTTTTTGCCGAAAACTGACCTTTCCGAAAGTTTCAAACTTTCGGAAAGGTGGCTCCGACCTAAGCGACTTTTGATAAGACATCGGGTTTAAGAAGGTTACTCTCCCACCCGACATCCCACGCCTCGCTCTCCGCTATTCACCGGATTGACCAAAGCCAGCGCCCCGCCTGGTATTTTTACTTGAAAATCACTCCATCCCGGCTGCGAAGCGTGGCGGGCGTCGGGCTGGTAATAATCGGTGGAAATGATTTGAGCGCCGCTGCGAAATGCCGCCTGCATTTTGGTGTAGTCCCCGCTGCGAGCTTCGTAAGTTTCAGCGTCCGACCTCGTGCGGACGATGTAGCCTTCGCTCACGAGGCGGCGGATTTCATCCTCCTTGCCAACGGGGTCGTTGAAATTGAGGAAAGCCGTTTCCGGGTTGCCAGCTTTTGAATATACAAACATGGTTCTGCCTGCCAGCGAAGGATGGTCGTTCAGGTAAAAACCGAGATTTTTGGCGGAAGCCAAAAGCACAAATAAAACCTTGCCCCGGCTGGCTTTCAGCGTTGGAAACTTTCCTTTCAACACTGCCTCGTTCAAGGTTTTGCAATCGCCACGCACCTGGTCGGGCGTGATGACGTGACCTGATTTTCCACCAAAAACAGCCTCGATTTCCTGGTCAATGCCATTCATCGCAGCCTGGTCGAAAGGGCGGATATTGGTCAGACCCATGCCAGGCAATTTTTCGGCGGGGTTGTCCTCTTTCGCATCCACCATGATGACGATGGGCAAGTGATTGGGGTGAGCAAGCGACCAGTTTTTCACGGTCGTCAGC
>CAZHLB010000623.1:0-4476 GCA_964533005.1 uncultured Saprospiraceae bacterium | reverse complement strand
CCGAACCAAATCGAAAGTGTCGAATAACTCAGCCCGACTACTTAGCATCGGAACGAGGCTGCATCTGGTCGCCACCGAAAATATGCAAATCAGGGAATCCATTCCCTGATTTGCTTAAAAAATCATTTCTCTTGCCCATTGCTTGGCTGAATGCGCCAGAAATTGGAGTTTTCGGCAAAAACAAAATCTCCTTCGACATGAAAAAATTTCGCCTGATTTTCTTCGCTTTCCCGTGCCTGTTGCTGGGCATGAACTGGTCTTGCAAAAACGCCGAGCCGCCAACGGAACCACCCGCCGCCGCTCCCGCAGACACCTCCTCCGTCCGCATCGAGCGCAGCCTTCCTGAATTGGACAGCCTCATTGCTCCGGACGCAGAAATCGAAGTCCTCGCCGACGGTTTCGAGTGGACGGAGGGGCCCGTTTGGCTGGCAAAAGACAGCAGCCTGCTCTTTTCCGACATCCCGCCCAACAAAATCATGAAGTGGAAAGAGGGCGGCGGCGTTCAACTTTACCTCACTCCTTCCGGCTACACCAGCAAAGATTCGGCGACCATGAAAGAACCTGGCAGCAACGGCTTGCTGCTCGACTCGCAAGGCAGGCTCGTCCTTTGCCAGCATGGCGACCGTCGCA
The DNA here is from genome assembly GCA_964533005.1 of uncultured Saprospiraceae bacterium. Taxonomy (GTDB): domain Bacteria; phylum Bacteroidota; class Bacteroidia; order Chitinophagales; family Saprospiraceae; genus UBA6168. Next base: position 3,846 of record CAZHLB010000623.1, on the reverse strand, counting down.
TCGCCCGCATGAATGCTCCGCTCGAAAAGCCCAAACCTGATTTCACCACCCTCGCTGGCAAGTGGAATGGCAAGCGATTGAACAGCCCCAACGACGCCGTTTTCGACAGCAAAGGCAACCTCTGGTTCACCGACCCGCCCTATGGTTTGACGAAACAGGCGGATGACCCCGACCGGGAAATCCCGTTCCAGGGTGTGTATCGGCTGCGCCAAAACGGGCAGGTGGATTTGATGATTGACTCCCTCAGCCGACCCAACGGCATCGCTTTTTCGCCCGACGGAACGAAGCTTTACGTCGCCAATTCCGACCCTGACCGGGCAATTTGGATGGTGTACGACGTGCAGCCAAACGGCAGCCTGGCAAACGGGAAGGTCTTTTTTGACGCCACCGAAGATGCGAAAGTGATGAAAGGTTTGCCGGATGGCTTGAAGGTGAGTCAGCAAGGAGTGGTCTTTGCTTCGGGCCCCGGCGGCATTTGGATTTTTAAGCCGGATGCGACTTTGCTTGGAAAAATAAATACAGGTCAGGCGACCTCAAATTGCACTTTTGGAAATGATGGGAAGGCGCTCTACATCACGGCGGATATGTATTTGATGCGGGTGAAACTGCTTTGAACCTTATTTTTTCATTTTCAAAACTTGCTACACATGATAATTGGGGAAACTTACGAGACCTTTTCTTCCGATGATTTTACCCACCATCTTTTCCTCAGCGAGGGTCCGAATGGAAAAATTTACAAGATGGTCATCTTTACCCTGATGGAAAACGGGTTTTATAACTTGGGCTTTGGGGATGTGCTTGACGGAAAAATCAATGACAAAGCCTTTTCAAACAACCAAGACTTGGTAAAAGTCATGAACACCATTGGAGAGCTTGTTTATGAGTTTACCAGACGATTCCCATCCAGGGTGGTTTATGTCGAGCCGGTGGATGCTAAACGTTCATTTCTTTATCATGCCATTTTTAAAAGGAAACTTGAGCAGATTACGCCTGTTTTTTCAGTGGAGGGTTCGATGGACAAGAAAGACTGGGAGCCTTTTGACCCCCTGAAAAAGAATATCTTGCGTTCTTAATTCAAAGAAAAAAGTGAAGTCATGAAGCCAATCATCGAAAATGAACCGAAGCAGGAACTTGGGCATAAAAGCACCATCGTTACGCGGGAAAATCTTCATCAAATGCCCCAATGGGTTCAAGACAATTTTCATTTTTTCGAAGAACCTGAGAAGGTCTATTTTCCGGAAAAATACTACTCCGCCCAACGAATGCACATTCATCGTGTCCTGAGAGAACTTTTTGAGCAACACCCTGAAACGACGGTAAATGAAGCGGCGGCTCGAATCGTCTCGAACCTTCCCGAATTTATTCCCGAAGATAAGGTGTTGGAATTGGCAAAGTTCGCTTTGGGAACTTGGCGAAAATTGAAGAAACAAGAGCTTGAACCAGCCTGTTGACCATCAAGAAAAAAGGCAAAAGTGAACGGTCACTTTTGCCTTTTTTCTTTTGCATTTCATTCTTTCACCCGCAGCGCCAACCCTGCCGCCAGCACCAAAAATCCCCCGCCCAGCATCACCGCATACATCGTGTTCCCGCCCAGGAAATGTTTGAGCACCAAGCCAAACAGCAGCGTTGCCAGGATTTCAGGAATCACAATGAAGAAGTTGAAAATGCCCATGTAAACGCCCCGCTTGTCGTCCGGCAGGTGCCTGGCGAAGATGGCGTAGGGCATGCTCAACGTGCTCGCCCAGGCAATGCCGACGCCAATCATGCAAAGAATCAATTGGTATTTGTTCGAAAAAGCGCCCATCAGCAGCAAGCCCAAACCGCCGAGCAAAAGGCAGGTGGCGTGGGTTTTTGCTTTCGAAATGCGGTTGGCGAGCGGCGCAAGCGCAAACGCCACCAGGAAAGTCACCAATGAATATGCACCGAACATCAGCCCGCCCCACTCCGAGCCTTGCTTGTACAAATCGGACTGCGGATTGGGCGCTCCGAAAATGTAAGTCGCCGTTGCGTCGCCAAAAAAGAACCACATCAGGAACAAGCCTAGCCAGGTGAAAAACTGCACCGGCACTAATTGGCGCATCACCTGCGGCATGTTGGCGATGTTCGAAATGATTTCTTTGAAACCTTCGATAGTAGCTTGCAAAGCATTTCCACGCTCCGCTTTCATGCGCCGAAAAGCTGCCATGTCGGCGGGCGGGTACTCTTTCGTCTTCAAAATCGTGTACAAAACCGCCCCCAAAAAAGCCACCGCTCCCACGTAAAACGATATCCGCACATTCTCAGGAATCGTCTCGCCTTCCACCGGCTCCATGCCAAAAACATTGCGCAGCAAAAACGGAAGCGACGATGCCACCACCGCTCCCACGCCAATGAAAAAGCTTTGCATGGTGTAGCCTTTCGTGTGTTGTTCCGGCGGCAGCATGTCCGCTACGAAAGCCCGGAAAGGCTCCATGCTCACGTTGATGCTGGCATCCAAAATCCAAAGCAAACCTGCTGCCATCCAAAGCGCCGAGCAATTCGGCATCAAAATCAGTGCAGCCGAAGCCAGAATCGCCCCGACCAGGAAGTACGGTTTCCGCCTGCCGACCCTGTTCCAGGTTCGGTCAGACATGTAGCCAATGATGGGTTGCACGAGCAATCCGGTCATCGGCGCAGCAAGCCAAAGGATGGGCAATTGTTCCGGCTCGGCATCGAGATAGCGGTAGATGGCGCTCATGTTTGCCATCTGCAAACCCCAGCCGAATTGGATGCCGAGGAAGCCGAAACTCATGTTCCAGATTTGCCAAAAGGAAAGCGCTGGGCGGCGCTGGGATGAGATGTTGGAATCGTTTTGCATCGTATAAAAAACTAAAGGTGACTGGTGATTGGTGACTGGTGATTGGTGACTGGGCAGCCCAATCACCAATCACCAGTCACCAATCACCCGCATAAAACTCAATCTTCCAAGCCAATCTCCTTCCTGTTTTTCGGAATGAAAAGCAGGTTAATCAGCTTCACCTGAACGTTCCCCGTGTGGAAGCGGCTGGTGCCGCCCCAAATCATGATATCCTCCTCCTTGCTGATTTTGAAACTCCATTCCCGGTCGTCGCCGAGCAACTCGCCGTCGAGCAGGATGGTGGCATTTTTGCCGTCGAAACTCCAGGCGCCTTTGCCGATGGACTTGTCAAAAAAGCCGTATTGATACGAGCCGTCGGGGCTGAATTTGAACCACGTGCCCTGGTTGGTGCGGTTCGACGGATTGCCGATTCGGTGCAGCGCCCAGACAATCCAATAATTGGTCGTCAGCACCCGCACGATGCGGGTTTCCTGCGGCGTCTTTGGCTGCGGGGCGACGGGCTTCGGCACGTTCGGGTCTTTCAAAAAGCGAGGTTTTTCAGCGATTCCGATGCTGATGGCATCCACCGGACGCTCGCCTTTGATGGCATTGCCGGCTTCGTCTGCGGTCGCGTACGGCTCGGTGATACCCTGGCTTTGAAGCGTTGGCGGAATGGCGATGGAGGGCAGCGAATTTTGGTCGGCAACTCCCCCTTTAGGGGGTTGGGGGGTGGTTGCCGTTTGCGACGCAGGAGTGCCCGGTTGAACGGCAGTTTGCGACTGATTTTGCGCCTCGGAATCTGCCGCTGCCGAAGCCTGGTTAACCTCGGTCGAAGTAGCGCCGGTGGCGTCTGCCTGGGCGTTCGGGTCTTCCTTGCACGAGAAAATCAAAGAGCAGAGCGTGAGGAAGAGTACAAGATTTTTCATGTGAAAACGGAATTGAGTTTACTGGTTTGTCTGGTCAAATTCACCGGGTGACTTCAAGTCACCCGGTGAATTTCAGCGGGCTTTATTTGGAAAAGGCAGGCAAAG
>CAZHLB010000622.1:0-4486 GCA_964533005.1 uncultured Saprospiraceae bacterium | reverse complement strand
ACTTACCCCTTCCTGCCAGGTGGGAGGTTCGTCTTGTGCCCAGGGTTCGGATTCTTCGAGGCTGTCCGATTGGGCTTGGAGGCGTCCACGATGCGGTTTGCTCATTGTTCAGCAAGTTCAGTTATTTCGCAAATGTAAAATACGTGAGCGACTTACTTGAAGGTGAATTTGCTTACAAATCCCGGATGCTTTTCCAAAAAATCCTCCAGCATCGCCTCGTCCAAAAGAAAAGTGATTTTGCTGCCAAAATGCCCCGGCGATTTCAGGAACACGTTCACCAAGCGAAAAATCCCCAGGTTTCGCTCGCTGATTTTTTCAATGTCGTGGTGAGAATAGCGGTAGGTTTTGAAGTAGTTCGAAGCGTACAAATACTGCTCATCCAACTCGATTCGCTTGAGTTGCCAAAGCGTGAGGTACAAAACGGCGCAGCCCGCCAGGAAAAACAGGGTAGCGCCAATGCGAAACCCTGCGCCGGAAAAGCCGCCCGCCCGAATGTCCGTCAGCCAGATGGCAAGGGTGAACAGCCCGAAAAAAACGACCCAAAAATTCGGTAGGAAGATTTTTAGGAACAGCGTCCAGTTGGAGGAGATTCTTTGCATGATTTAAGTAAAAAGTAAAAAGGTAAAAGGCAAAAGTGAAGTAAAAAGTAGGGAAGGCAAAAGTGGGCACTGCTCGTTTTTGCCTTCCCTACTTTTTACTTCACTTTTGCCTTTTACCTTTTTACTTTTTACTTCTCAACCAATTCTTCGAGCGCCATTTTCTTTTCCACTCGCCTGGAAACGAAAATGCTGAGTTCGTACAAACCGTACAGCGGCACTGCGACCAGGATTTGGCTGAAAGCATCCGGCGGCGTGATGACCCCCGCCACAATCACAATTATCACGACAGCGTGCCGCCGGTATTCTTTCAAAAAGGCGGAAGAAAGCACCCCGATTCTCGTCAAAACGTGCGCCGCCACAGGCAACTCGAACACCACGCCGAGCGGCAGCGTGAACATGACCATGTAGCCAATGTAGGAACCCAAAGCAGGCGTCGAATCCACGCCCGGCAGTTCATATCCCGTGAGAAAACTAACCGCAAACGGCGAGACGATATAATATCCAAACACAACGCCCAGCAAAAACAAACTCGAGCAAATGAAGACCACGTAGCGGGTGGTTCGCTTTTCTTTTTCGTGCAAACCAGGCTTGACGAAGCGCCAGATTTCCCAAAACAGATAGGGAAACGCCATCACCAAACCCAGTATCAACGATACCTTGATATGCGTCAGAAAAAGCTCGCCCATGTCGGGCGTGATGAGTTTAAATTCCTTGGGCCCAAAACAAAGCGACTCGCCCATGCCGATGAGGTCGGAGAATTTGCAGACAGCCCTGTAGGTGATAAAATCAGGATTGCGGGGCCCAAAAATCACCTCGGTGAACACAAAATCTTTGGCTAAAAATACCACCACCCCAAACACCAGAATTGCCAGCACCGACCGCATGATATGCCACCGCAACTCCTCCAGGTGGTCGAAGAACGACATCTCCGTTTCTCCGTCTTTCTTTTTCTTTCTTGCCATTTTGATTGAGTTTTTTCGAGCAAACCGCTGCTGAAAAACGGCGGCAAACTTAAACGAAAATGCCAGCACTGCACGGGCGGGCAGTCAGTGGCTTGTAAAAAACCGACGGGGGAGAGTGTTCCTTTTTTTTGCTCGCCACATTAAGCTGGCAACTTCCCGCTCGAGCTAAGTTTTCAATTAAATCAATATCCCTGTAAATCAATCCTCACGTAGATTACATGATTGACGATTACATGATTGTTGATTGTTGATGGAATGGCGAATGTTTGGATATGCGATGTATTACGACATCGTCCATCCAAACATCCGCCATTCCATCAACAATCAACAATCATGTAATCGTCAATCATGTAATCGAAGAGAAATCAAATTCCCGCCATGTAGCAATTCAACATTTACCATTCATCATTAAAAACTATTTGTGCTATGTCTATTCCGAAAGAGCCTCGACAGCTTCTTATCAACCTCATGTACATCGTGCTGACTGCCTTGCTGGCGCTGAACGTTTCGGCGGAAGTCCTCCATGCCTTTTTCACCATGGACAACTCGCTGAACGAAAGCAACCGCATCGCCGGCAGCAACAACCGGGCGCTTGCCGAAGCCATTGGCAAGCAAGCAGACGTGGACGAGCGATTCATATCGCTCAAGGAAAAAACGGCGCAAGCGCAACAGATTTCCACCGCTTTTTTCGAGCACGTTAGCCAGTTGAAATTGGAAATCCTGAAAGCCGCAGGCGGCACCGGCAAGGACGGAATGCCCAAACGCAAGGACGACAAGGACATCCCCACCCGCCTGCTCGTCAACCAGGGCAAAGGTGAGGAACTGCAAAAAAAGGTGCTGGAAACCCGTGACCAACTCCTCGCCCTGCTCGAAAAACCCGAAGACCGTCAACGCCTCGCCGGGAACATTCCGTTGAAAATCAACGAAATACCTGCCTCTTCCGACAAAAAGACCTGGGCGCAATTCACCTTTCAGCAAATGCCAGTGGCGGCGGTGATGCCGATTTTGACCAAATTTCAAAACGACGTGAAGGTGGCGGAAACGGTGATTTTGAACCATTTCGCAGAGCAAATGAACATCGTCGTCAAGCCCGACCAGTTCACCCCGGTGATTGCGACCGACCGGAACTACGTGATTCGAGGCGAAGAATTTCGGGGCGAAATTTTCCTCGCCGCCTACTCCAGTTCGGCGGACAACCTCTCCGTCAGCGTGGACGGCAGACCGCTTTCGGTGCAAGACGGCAAAGCCGTTTTCACCGCCCACCCCTCCTCGATTGGCGAAAAAAAACACGAAATGCTCATCCGATTGACCAACCCCCTGACCGGACAGTCTGAAACCTTCAAAAAACTTTTCACCTACGAAGTCGGCGACCGCAGCGTGACCGCCAGCGCCGACAAAATGAACGTCTTCTACCTCGGCGTCGAAAATCCCGTCTCGATTTCCGCCGCAGGCGTGCCCACCAAGGATGTGAAAGTCACCGGCAATGGCGTCCACCTGACCAGCACCGGCAATGGAAAGTTTATCGCCAAACCTCAAAAACCCGGCACGGCGACCATCGTCGTCAGCGGCGGCGGCTTGCAACCGACCACTTTCGAGTACCGGGTGAAGCGCATCCCCGACCCGGTGATGTACCTCGGAAAATCGAAAGGTGGCTCGATGAATGTGGCGGAATTCAAAGTGCATGCGGGGCTTGCCGCCTTGCTGGAAGGTTTCGATTTCAATGCCAAAGCTGAAGTGCGCAGCTACGAAGTGGTGCGCCTGCGCAAAGGCGACGCAGCTACTGCCGAAAACAGAGGCGCCAAATACGGCGACGACGTCCGCCGCTTGGTGGAGAGTGCCCAACGAGGGGATGTTTTTTTTCTTTGAAAACATCAAGGTTCATTGCCCGGGGGATGATTTTGACAGGAAGATGGGGAGCCTTGCTTTTACCTTAAAATAGTTGATAAGGGTTGATGAGGTTAATGAGGTTGATATCAACCTCATTAACCTCATCAACCCTTATCAACCCAAAACTATTTGTGCTATGCTTTTTAATAAAAATGCTGCCGGGGTCGTCCCCTGCTTTTGCCTGCTTTTATTGGCTGCCAACCAACTCGCCGCCCAACCGCTCGACGACATCACCTTTCGCTCGGTGGTGCAAGACAGGCGGATGTTGAATTACGACGTGCCGCAGGAGCGGGATGTGTTTTGGCAAAAAACCACCTGGCGGGTACTCGATGTGCGGGAAAAAATGAACCTGCCTTTCACCTACCCGGAAGCGCCGTTTTTCGACATTTTGACGCAAGCGGCGCAGGCGGGTGAAATCACACTTTACAGCGCAGAAAATGACAAATTCACCCAGCCGCTCGCACCGGAAAACTTAGATGGCATTATGTACCGGGTGGATACCATACTTATTACTGACCCGCAGACTTGGGAGGAATCTATTCAAATCGTGCGCACCTCCATTTTTTACGAAGACATCAAACGGTTCAGAATCAAAGAGATGTGGTATTTCGACGCCGAAACTGCCAGCCTCCGGGTACGCATTTTGGGCATCGCCCCGCTGAAAGAAAAGACGACGGAAAACGGCGACGTGATTGGCGAGATGCCGCTGTTTTGGGTGCATTACCCAAGCGCCAGGGAGGTGCTGACCCGCCACTTAGTTTTCAACGGCGGCAACGAAGCCAGTCGTATGACCTGGGAAGATTTGTTCGAGATGCGAATGTTTTCCAGCTATATCTACAAGGAAGCCAACGTGCGGAACAACCGCTTGCAGGATATGTACTCAGGCGTGGATTTGCTGCTGGAGGCGGATAAAATCAAGCAGGAGATTTTTAATTTTGAACATGATTTGTGGGAGTATTGATTTAATATTGGGCGGCAATTGGTACAAAAGTGTCGGCTTGGACTAAAGTGCAGCCGGCACATGAGGGTTGACACCGT
>CAZHLB010000621.1:0-4491 GCA_964533005.1 uncultured Saprospiraceae bacterium | reverse complement strand
ATTTGCCACTCCTCTTAAATTGAAGTTGCCACAACCCACCCTGCAAAGGCAGCCCGCCCGCAACGCCCTTGCCCGCTTCGAGGTGCAGCCGGTCGAGCCAGCGCAGCCGCCGGAGCAGGGGTTTCAACTCCACGCCTGCGGCAAATTGGTGAAACCAGCCCCATTTTTTTCCCGGCGGCAAATGCGAAGAACCTTCCCGCCGCAGCCCTGCATCGAGCGACAAGATGCCGTTCCAGCCGAGGCTCGCCTGCGCGGAGGCAGCCGCCAGTTTGTGCTCGTTTTTGAAACTATGCACGGCATTGCCGTTCGTGTTGCCCCGGCTGAAACCTTGCCCGAAATTCAGGTTGTGATACAAAAAGGCGTCGCTGATAAATTCAGAAGCAACGCCGCTGAAGCCTTCGTTCACCAACCGCTGCCAATCCCAGCCGAGGCGGTAGTTAGCCGCCAGTTTGCCAAACTGCCGCTCGCCACGCAGGGCAGTTTCAAAAAAAACATTCCGGCGGCTGGCGGCGGCGATTTTGGCATCGCCGCCCAGGCGGAAAGCCCAAAACTGACTGTTCATGCCGCTGTAGCCACCTCGCTTCGATTGCTCTGTCAGCAGCGAGCCAGTCGCATCCAGCCAAAGCCAATCGGCAAGGCGCAGTTCCCCGCGCAAGCTGCCCGATTGCAATTTCCGCTCGCCCTCGTCCGTGTTTTGAGCGAGGATGGCGACGGGGTTGAAGCTGCCGTAAAGCTCCGTTTCAAAATAACCGTCGTGGTTTTTGCCTGATGGCGAAGCGCCAAAAATGGGAGCCGTCGGATGGAAAGCAGTGGCGTGCTGGAAGGCTTCCGGGATGGAAAAATCCATCTCCCGCGAGGCGGCGGCAAGGTTTGCGGAGAGCCGCAGCCGGTCACCGAAGGCGCTCTGGCGCAGGCGCACCCTGCCGTTAATTTGCTGATAACCAGATTCTTTTAAAACACCCTGCACGTTTCGCCAGCCCGCCGAAGCACGAAGGTCGAAATGCTCGCCGCCGCTTGAAATGGACAGGTGATGCGAGTTTGAAAAGGGCGCCCGTGTGATTTCATCCATCCAATCCACCCGCCCGCCGAAGTCCGTTCCGCCCCAGGCGATGAACTCCTCCGGCGTTGCCGTTTCAAACTCGTTCGCCAAAGATTGCCGGGCGAGAAAGGCATGGTAACGAACCGAAGGCTCGCCAGCCGCCTTGCCTTTTTTCGTCTCCACCGACACGACCCCTGCCGCTCCCCGGATGCCATAGCGTGCCGCTGCCGCCGCGCTTCCCAGCACCGTGACGGAGGCAATGTCGTCGGGCGAAACCAAATCCCAGCTTGCTTCGGGCAGTCCGTCCACGACGAGCAGCGGTTGGGAGCGTTGGACGAAAGTGGAAATACCTCGCAGCCGCAGTAGGTATTCGCCGTTCGGGTCGCTGCCGGGTTGGGTGACCATCAAACCCGGCACGGCGGCTTGCAAAAGTTGCACGGGGTCGGTGGCAGCGCCGAGGTTTTCGGCGGAAGGGGTCAGACTCGCAAGTTTGGCAGTCAAGGCAGGGATGAGCTGGCAGTCAGGCGTCAGTCTCGCACCGCTCAAGTCGAGGATAAGTTCCTCATTTTCAGCGGCTAAAACCTCCGCCGGTTGGTAATGACCGGAAATAATTAACCGCATCGGCAAGGAGTCGGGGACAGTGATTTCAAAGCTGCCGTCTTCGCCCGTGGCGATTGCGAGCGATGTGCCTTTGACCAAAATGCTTGCCCCGGCGACCGGCTGGCAAGTTTCCCGGTCAACGATTTTCCCGCTCACCTTCCGCTCAAAAGTCTTGGGATTGGGCGCTCCCTCATTTTTTTTGAGCGCAACGACGAGCGGCTCGCCCATTTTGGCTCTGGCGGTTTTTTTGTAAAAACCAGGCAGTTCGACCTGGACGAACAGGTTGCCCGTGTTCGGAAAAATCAGCTCGAAACTGCCCGCCGAGTCGGTGGCGGTTTGAACCGAAGCGCCTTTCATTTGCACGATTGCGCCTGCGAGCGGCTCGCCGGTGGCGGCGTCCACGACTTTGCCTTGCACGGGGCGTTGGGCAAAAACGGCAGCCGGAAGGGAAAAAAGCAGGGCGGCAAAAAAGGCGAGCGCATGGCTCGACAGCTTGAAAGTCAAGGAGTTGTAAAGATGTGGCATGATGCAGGAGTGGGTTTTTATTGGCGAAAATGCGCCGCCTCAAATTTAACTTTTCAATTTACAGTCGAAAGCTGACAGGTGGAAAACGGGTTTTGGGAGAGAAAAAAAATGAAATTTTTTTTCTCTCCCAAAAACCCGTTTTCCACCTGTCAGCTTTTACCGAACCAAAGTCACTTCACCTGCCATTTTGATTTTACCTGCCTCATTTTCAGCGTATTCAATCATCCAAACGTACACGTCTGACGCCGCCTGACCACCGTCCCACCCTGACTTGGAATCATTGCCTTCAAAAACCACCCCACCCCACCTGTTGAAAATCTTCATCGAAAAATCGCCCACCTCGCAAGCCAGCGCCGGTCGGAAAGTATCATTCACCCCGTCTTGGTTCGGCGTGAAAATGTTCGGCATTTTCAGGCAATTGTCGCGCTGCGCACAATCTTCCACGCTCAAAATCAGGCTGTCCGACAGCACACAATCGGTTGAGTATTTGGCAAATAGAAAAAACTCGTACTCGCCTTCCGCTTCAAAAAGATACCCGATTTGATTGACCAACGGCAGTGTGTCGCCAGTCGGCAAAACCCAAATCCACTCATTCGGAATCGAATCGGCGACCGCCGTTAGCAGGGCAATCGAATCCACGCAAAGCGCTCCATCCACCTGAATATCAGGCGCAAACGTCGTGTCGCAGCAATCCACAACGATGATTTCGACGCTCGCCGAGTACATCATGCAACCATCGGGCGTGACCGCCAGGTAGGAAATCTCGTACGTACCCGCCGAGTCGAAAACGTACTGCGGCGAGGGTGTGGAAGTCGTGTCACCGTTGCCAAAATCCCAGAAACAATGCTCCAAAGGAATCTCCGAGCAATGCGAAAATGAAACCGTGTCGCCGATGCAAACTGTCTGGTTTTGCGGCGAGCAAATTCCAACGTGAACGCAGCGGGGCAAAAACCAATCGTAGCCGAGCGCATGGGCGAAACCATCGTCGTTTCCGAAACCGTAGGCGGTGGCGGTGAAAAAAGACGAGTCGGCAGTGAGCAAGTGATAGCCGGGCGACACCTCGATTTGAGCAAAACACAATCCCGATGCCTCGCACCGAAAAGCGTTGCCAATGTCCGCGCCATCCAGCCAAAAATCCGCCGTGTCGCCCACGACCACTGCTACGTTGATGAAAAATTGGTCGAAGTAGTTAAATCCCGTTTGCGGGTTCAGGGTGTCAGGCGTTTGGAAAGCCGCCCGGCGAGTTTGGAAATTGCCCGGCGGCAATTGCAACATGGCAGGAGACCCCTCCGCCGTGGGATTGCATTTTTGGCTGCTGTTGAAATGGGTCACTGCAATTTTTCGGTTGGCAGAAATGATGGTCGCCGAGTCCAAAATTTCCAGCACGGACTCGCCCCGGTTGAGGGTCACGCCGCTCGTGTCGCAGTTTCGGGTGAAGCGGGCGCCATCTTCCAGCGCCATGATTTTGACATAGTTTTTCCGCTGCCCTTTGAACGGCACGAAATAGTAGTGCCTTCCGGCAAAGTCTGGCGGGTCGGGCAGCGCCTGCTCGTAGAGGTGGTGCGATTCAGCTTCCCAACAATCGCCTATGGAAGCTTGGGTGTTTCCTTGAAAAACAGCGATGGGTTTATCATTTTGCGACTGCACAACCGTGCCGGTCAAGTCGCCGGGCGCTTGCAATTGCAGCGTTTCGCCCCGGTTCAGGAGGGTCGTGAAAGGGTTGCCGCCAAGCAAATCATTCGCCGGAATGATTTCCACGAGCGTGGAATCTTCCGTTGCCACCACCACCAGGACAGCCACCTGGTTTGCTCCACTTCCCGTGAAAGTCATCGCATGAATCCGCCCGGAAAGCATCCACGAAGGCAGCAAGACCGTGCTTTCGCTGGCAATTTTTTGATAAAAAACCGCTTCCGCCCGAATGCTGTCCTGCGCGGAAATGTGAATGCCGAAAGGAGTGATGATGCCACTTCCCATGCTGGTCAGGCAAGCAGGCAACATTACTTGAATCGAGCCTCCGGCGGGCACGGTGAAGGGCAAACTTATGCCCAGCAGCGGCGCTTCGACCTGCCCGGTGGTCAGGCTATCCGAGTAAATTCGGATGGCTTGCAGGCAAGTGTCCCAATTGGAGATTTTTGGGTTTTCGAGGAAGGCGCACCAAAATTCAGTGCCCTTGTTCGGGTGGTAAATTTGCGCCTGGGTGGCGATGGAAAAAGAGAGGGCGAGCGCCGCAAAGGCGAGGTGGGAGTTTTTCATCGCAAATGGATTTGGGCAAAAAGCTGACAGGTGGAAAACGGGTTTTTGGAGAGAAAAAAAATTTCATTTTTTTT
>CAZHLB010000620.1:1409-4498 GCA_964533005.1 uncultured Saprospiraceae bacterium | reverse complement strand
TTAAGTCCGACGACATGGTTTCGGGTGGTTTAGAAGGTTTAGTTCAATAAATAAACCTTATAAACCTCCCGAAACCTTCTAAACCCAAAAAACAAAAAGGGCAGCGTTGCTTTCGCACGCACTGCCCTTTTTTAAAAAGTGAGTATAAGACCAGCTCTACCCCCCAAACGAACTGGTCTCACTCACTGTCCCAGGACACTTCTGCCCCGAAACCTCTTTGGCGTTTGGGCGCTGCCCAAACAGGAAGCCGGAAGTATTACTTCGACTTCGCCTTATCTTCAAATAGCCTACCGGCTTAATTTTTTTGATTGTCGAAAACGAATTGGTTTGCGGGAGGGGAAGGAGAAAATTTCACGAGAAACATCCGGGGTGGGGGTGGAAAGGATGTTGACCCGTTTTTTTTTCTTTCAAATCACTGAACCCCAATTTCTAAAAACCATGCCATTTTTCAGGCGACAAGTTCCAGGTAGCTTTTTCTTTCCGGTACCCGAACAGCCGCTCCCCTGGACTTAATTTGCTGCAATTCTTCAAGTGCTCTTTTGCACTCCGAATAGTCGGTGAACTCATTGAAAAAGACTTTTTCGCCGCCGTCCGCTAACACCAAAAGTTGAAAACACAAATGCTCGTCCCTGTAAAAATACTTGGTTATCAGGTCTTTGACTTGAACCAACCGCACCGGCACAGCGCCTTCTGCAAGGCGTTCATCAGGAATTGATTCGAAGTAATGTCTCACAGCGTTCATTATCGTCTGCGTTTGTGTGTGTCAACTAATTGACGATGCAATGATAGCGGCGTTGTGCCCACAGCCGGAACTACCCGGTGCGGGTTGTTGTGACACTTCAAGTTCCCTCGAATGACTGATTGCAGCCATGCTTACGCCCCTCTTTTTTTTTTATATGGTTGCAACGACGGTCATTTTGTCAGTCGTCAGGCGGTGGCACAGCCTTTGAGTCGGCGGCGGCGAGTTTCAAAGTTTCAGCACCCATTTTGAGGGTCTGAAGAATTGTCCCGATAGCTATCGGGATGAGGATTTGACTCCTCAAATCCTCAAATCTTCAAATCCTCAAGAAATCATAAAGCCTTCAAAATCAAGTCATACCATGCAAACTGGCAACATTTCCGTTCAGACAGAGAACATCTTTCCCATCATCAAAAAATTCCTCTACTCCGACCACGAAATTTTTCTCCGGGAGTTGATTTCCAATGCCGTTGACGCCACCAGCAAGCTCAAAGCCATCGCCTCCCGTGGCGACCTGGCGACCGACGCCGGCGACCTGACCATCGAAGTCATCCTGAAAAAAGACGAAAAGACGCTGACCATCCGGGACAAAGGCATCGGCATGAGCGAAGCCGAGGTCGGGAAATACCTCAACCAAATCGCCATTTCCAGCGCCCAGGAATTTTTAGAGAAATACCAGAGCGAGCACAACATCATCGGCAAGTTCGGCTTGGGTTTTTACTCGGCTTTCATGGTGGCGGATAAGGTGGAAGTCCTCACCAAAAGCTGGCGGGAAGACGAGCCGGGCGTCACCTGGACTTGCGAGGGCAGCCCGTCGTTCACCCTCGTTCAAAATGATAAAAAGGAAAGAGGCACCGACATCGTCCTGCACATCAGCAGCGACAACGAGGAGTTTTTGGAAGACCACCGCATCGAGGAATTGCTCAAAAAATACTGCAAGTTCCTGCCCGTGCCTATCAAGTTCGGCATGAAAAAATTGAACGAAGACGACGGCGAAGAGGAAGTGGAAGGCAAGAAAAAGAAGAAAACCAAAGAGGTGGAAGTTGACAACATCATCAACAACTCCAACCCAGCCTGGAAAAAACAGCCCAACGAACTGACGGACGACGACTACAAAAATTTCTACCAGGAGCTTTACCCTTACTCGTTCCAGCAGCCGCTGTTTTGGATACACCTCAATATAGACTACCCCTTCAACCTGACTGGCATCCTGTATTTCCCCAAGCTCTCGAACACCTTCGAGGTGCAGAAAAACAAGATTCAGCTTTACTCCAACCAGGTCTATGTCACCGACGAGGTGAAGGAAATCGTGCCCGAATTCCTCACTCTGCTGCACGGCGTGATTGACTCGCCCGACATCCCGCTCAACGTCAGCCGCAGCTACCTGCAAAGCGATAGCAACGTCCGCAAAATCACCGGCTACATCACTAAAAAGGTGGCGGACAAGCTGCAAGACCTGTTCAAAAACAACCGGGAAGACTTCCAATCCAAGTGGAAAGACCTCGGCGTTTTTGTGAAATACGGCATGTTGTCGGATGAAAAATTCAGCGAGCGGGCGTTGGAATTTGGCTTGCTGAAAAATGTGGACGGCGAGTTTTTCACCTTCGAGGATTACAAAAACAAGATTAAAACCGCCCAAACCGACAAGCACAACCGGGTCATCCACCTCTACACAAACGACCACGAAGGCCACCACGCCCTCGTCCAAGCTGCCAAAGACCGGGGCTACGACGTGCTGGAAATGGAACAGGTGCTGGACGCTCATTTCATGCAGCACCTGGAATACAAATTGAAAGACATCACCTTCGTCCGGGTGGACTCGGACACGCTGGACAACCTGGTGCAGAAAGATGAAAAACGGGAAAGCGTCCTGAGCCAGCGGGAAGAAACAGAGGTGAAAACCGCCTTCGAAAACGTGGCAAAAACCAACGCTGGCGCGACGATTGAACTAAAACCATTGTCGCCCGACGACCAGCCGGTGCAAATCACCAAGCCTGAATTTTTGCGCCGGATGCGGGAAATGCAGGCAGTCAGCGGCGGCATGGGCGGCTTCAATGGTTTCGATGAAATGTACAATGTGGTGGTCAATTCGAATCACCCTTTCGTTGCCGATAAGTTGTTGAAAATGACGGAAGGCGAGCAGCGGGAAGGTTTTGCGAAGCATTTGCTGAACCTGGCTTTGCTGAATCAGGGCATGCTCAAAGGCGCTGAATTGACTGCTTTTGTCAAGAAAAGCCTGGAGTTTTTGAAGTAAACCGGGGACTGTAGCGGCGGGGGTTTGACACCCCCCACCCCGAGAAAACCCCCCCGCGCGACCCCCCCCCCAAAAAAAACAAAAGCAAAAACCCCC
>CAZHLB010000620.1:0-1399 GCA_964533005.1 uncultured Saprospiraceae bacterium | reverse complement strand
TTTTTTAAGTAAACCGGGGACTGTCGCGGGGGGGGTCAGCCCGCCGCAAGGGTGAGACAGGCGGCGGGCTTAACCCTGCCGCTACAAATGCGAAGGGCAAGGAGCGCCGCTCCTTGCCCTTTTTTCATGCCACGAATTTTCACGAATTGGCTGGAATGAGCTTTTCCAAAATAGCTCGATGCTCCTCCGGCGTATTCACGTTTTGCAAAGCAAGCGGGTCAGGCGCTTGCAGCAAATGTGTGTTCGAGTTTATCAAAACCTTGCGGGGACAAGAATATCCCTGCGCCAAAAACCGCAGCAGCACCGGGTAACTTTTCGGCTCCCAAATGGCAATCAGCGGCTCCGGAAATTCATTTTCAGGACTTTGAAAAGCGGTGGCGACGGCAGATGAATTTCTGTTCAAAACCAAAAATTCCAGCGCCGCCTCGTCGAGTAGCGGCAAGTCGCAGGCGACCACCAGCCAAGCTGAATCTGGCTGCGCCCGAAAAGCGGAAAGAATAGCGCCCATGGGCCCCAAGCCCAAAAATGTATCTTCCAAAAGCGGCGCATCGCCTTCCACCGCCTGACCGGGGCGCACCGAGAGCCAGGTTTTTTCGCAAAAATTTTGAAGCAAATCCAGCAAGTAATCCCGTTGCGGCTTGCCGTGATAATTCATCGAGCTTTTGTCCGTGCCCATGCGCAGGCTCTTGCCGCCAGCTAAAACCAACCCGTTCAACGGTGGCGCAGCCATGCTTATTCGCAGTAAAAAATGGGCTTTAATTCGTTGAAAATCAGTGAATCGGACGACCAGCATCTCCTCGATTGACT
The DNA here is from genome assembly GCA_964533005.1 of uncultured Saprospiraceae bacterium. Taxonomy (GTDB): domain Bacteria; phylum Bacteroidota; class Bacteroidia; order Chitinophagales; family Saprospiraceae; genus UBA6168. The sequence continues at coordinate 592 of CAZHLB010000620.1, read as the reverse complement.
GCCCGGTTTTTGCCAAATGCTCCTGCAAAAAGGCAGGCACTTCTTCCACGCCTTCCGTCAGTAAAATGAAATGCACGTCGGTCAGCCTGTCCAATTTCCGCCGCAGCGAATCCTCCTTTTTTGGGTCAACCACCACCACCTGCTGCCGGGCTTGAAAATGGTTGCCATTCACCAGCACGGCGTCCATTTCGTTGAACAGCGAACGGTAGCGGTAGCTGTCCATTTTTTCCTCGAAGTCGAATCGGTGGAAAGTGATTTTGTCCGTGAATTCGAGTGCAGCGCCATGCGCCAGGGCAGTTTTGGCATCTCTGCCGTGCGCAGTTTCTTCGTCTGCCCCTTTGTGGTCGGCATCCACGTAGGCGATTTTCCATTTGGGCGACAAGGCTTCGGTCAATTGAAAAGCCAGTTGTTTGATTTTATCGCAGGTCGTGCCGAGGATTGCCCATTCGTTTCGCCCGAAAAACCCCAGGTCGGGGCGGGCAAGGTCGGCGTGTTTTTGATGCGTTTTTGACATGATTTTTTGATGTTGAACTAGGATGAATGGGATTTAAAAGGATTAAATAGGATGGATTTTCTGGATTGTGGAGGATTG
>CAZHLB010000619.1:0-4503 GCA_964533005.1 uncultured Saprospiraceae bacterium | reverse complement strand
TCTCAAAACCCCGCCGCTCTGAACCCGAACCAACCGAAAGTGTCGAATAAATCAGCCGAACTACTTACTTTTCAATTTCAATGACCTTTTCTTCTTTCTTCCCGGCAAAAGCAGCATACCAAGCTCCGCCGAGCAGCGGCGTATTTTGATTCATAATGAGATGAACAGGCGTCGCTTCCAACAAAGGACGCATCCGTCCCACCTGGAAAAAATGCCGGAGGAAAACGCCACGAAAACTCTCGTTCCAAATTTTGGGAACGATGCCGCCGCCGATGAATATGCCGCCGGTCGCCTTCAATTTCAAAACAAGATTCGAAGCTTCGACAGCCAGGTATTTGGTAAACAATCGGATGGTTTCTTCGCAAATCGGGACGCATTCAAGGGCGGCTTTCCCGATGGCTTCGGCAGGTTCCATCACCCTCATTCTTTCCTTGAGCGAAGCAGGCGCCTCCCACTTGCGGACGTCTCGCAAAAAGCTGAAAATCATGCAAATACCGGGACCCGTTACCACTCTTTCCCAACTCACGTGCCCGTATTTTTTTTGCAAATACTTAAGCAGTTCCCAGTCCAATTCATTGCGTGGAGCGAAGTCAGTGTGTCCGCCTTCGGTAGCGAGAGGGTGATAGATTTTCCCATCCCAAAACAATCCCGCCTCACCCAGCCCGGTGCCCGGAGCGATGATGGCGGCGTTTCCGGTGGCAGGAGCATTACCGGGATAGATGTTTTCAAAATCTTTTTCTTTCAAAGCAGCCAGCCCGTAGGCTTCAGCTTCCAGGTCGTTCAGCAAAAACACTTGCGGAATGCCCAACGCTTTGCTAATCTCCTGAATGTCAACGCTCCAATCCAGATTAGTGGCTTTGGCTTTTCCATCCTGCGTTGGGCCTGCGAAGGCGATGGCGAACCGTTTCGGATGGAAGGGTTTCATGAAAAAACGCTTGACCATATCCGGTAGCGAGTTGAATCGCCGGGAAGGAAAAATGGCTTCTTTCATTAAAAAAGGAACACCGTCCAGCATGACAAAAATCGCCAGGTGAGTTTTTGTGCCGCCAACGTCGGCAGCCAGTAGTGTTTCGCCTTGAGATAAAAGCGGTTTATCCGCAAGCGCAATTGGAAGTAGAGACGGTTTCATTAGAACTTATTGTCAGTATCATTTGACGAGGTTAACCAAGCGATTCGCAAATCCAAAACTGCATTTGGTTTTCCTATGCCTTGGTTTGGTATATTTCCAGCAACGCAATCTCATCCAACGACGCGACGGGCTACAAATCAACTCGTTGTATAGTTGCACAATATTGGGTTGCAGGAAACATACCCTTGATTTTTAATTGGCTTTTTACCCGAGCCAATTATAGCCAGACTAATAGTGGTACTTGGTGAGAAAGGTCAAAGCGGAGGTTGATATTCATTCGTACACAATTTTTCAGGTGCAACCGCAATTCCCTTCCTTTGCCCCGCCCCGACTTTTTACTTTTGACTTTTAACTTTTGACCTGAGAGAAATGGAAATGCAAGAATTCAAACCGAAATCATTTTGGCAGCGCCCCGAAGGCGTCACCGGCATCATATTTCTGAGCCTCATCGCTGGCTCGCTCATCATTGGGTTGCCCATTTTTTTAAGCTGGCTGTTGCCGCTTTTGCAAACTACCGCCTACCTGGTCGTCACACTGATGGCGCTGGCAGGCTTGATTTACATGGTTTTAGACCCCAAAATGCGGACGCTCATCGGCTTCGCTTACAAAAGCGTGATGCGGTGGGTGACGGGCTTGTTCGTCAGAATTGACCCGATTGCCATCCTCAAATCCTACGTCGAGCATTTGCAGGACAACCTGCGCAACATGAACAAACAAATCAACAAGTTGCGAGGGCAGATGCACCAGTTGAAAGAAATCATCGTCAATAACCATCGAGAAATGGAGAGCAACCTCCAACTCGCCAGCAAAGCCAAATCTCAAAACCAAGAGGCGATGATGGTGCTGAAATCCCGCAAAGCCGGTCGCCTGAAGGAAAGTAACATGCGCCTCGAGGAGCTTTACAACAAAATGGAAGTCCTCTACCGGGTGCTCAAGCGCATGTACGAAAACTCCGAAGTGCTTTCCGAGGATATCAAAGACCAGGTGATGGTGAAGGAACAAGAGCGCAAAGCCATCCACGCCAGCACCAGCGCCATGCGCTCCGCCATGAGCATCGTCTCCGGCGACAAGGACAAACGAGCCATGTTCGACCAGGCACTCGAAGCGGTGGCGGAAGATGTCAGCCAGAAAGTCGGGGAGATGGAACGTTTCATGGAAGTCAGTGCCAGTTTCATGGATTCGATTGATTTGCAAAACGGCGTTTTCGAGGAAGAAGGCTTGCAAATGCTGGAAAAATGGGAGAAGGAAGGCTTCTCAAAAATCCTCGGCGGCGAAAAGGAATCGCTCATTTTGAAGGCGAACGATGAAAAGGAAGTACTGGATTTGAACGAACCTATCAAAGTGCCGGAAAAAGTCGGGCGCACCAATCAATACGATAATTTCTTTGAATAAACAGGACGTTGAAAATTGGGACGATTTTGGACGTTTCACAAACACTTCTTTTTTTAAAACACATAGTCACATAGAAAACATAGGTAGCTGATTCTCAAAAAGCTATGTTCACTATGTGACTATGTGTTTTAAAAAAAGAAGTGTTTGTGATACGTTCCTGATTTATGCGCAGGGAATTATCACCCGCTTCATTTTGCGCAAAAAAAGACAACTTTTTGTTTTAAATTTGTCCCATGTCAACAAATCCTTCCTACCTCAAGGGCAGGGGTGCGCAGATAAACCCGCCCAATCCATTTCTCAAACTGGTCTATGACAGCGACCCGGCTGTCTCCCTGGACGAGGACGAATCTTTGAAAACGGAGTACATCGAGGTGTTTCCCAAGACCATGATAAACAAGGTTGACAGCCCTGATTTGCCGCTGGATTTTTCGCTGAATCCTTACCAGGGCTGCGAGCATGGCTGCGTTTATTGCTACGCCAGAAACACGCATCCGTATTGGGGTTACAGCGCAGGGACGGATTTTGAACAGAAGATTTTGGTGAAAAAAAATGCGGCAGAATTGGTCGAAGCAAAAATCAAACACCCGCATTGGAAAGCCACGCCAATCATGCTATCTGGAAATACCGACTGCTACCAACCCATCGAAAAAAAGCTCGAAATCACCCGCTCCATCCTCGAAGTGCTTTACAAATGGCGGCACCCGGTCAGCATTATCACAAAAAACAGCCTGATTTTGAGAGATTTGGACATTTTGAAATTGCTGGCGAAAGACAACCTGGTCCACGTTTCCATTTCCGTCACCACTTTGGATGAAGACCTACGCCGAGCTTTGGAACCGAGGACGGCAAGCGTTCAAAGCCGACTGTTTACCATTGAAAAACTTTCCAGCCACGAAATTCCGGTCAACGTGATGTTTGCGCCCATCATTCCGGGGTTGAATGACCACGAAATTTTCAAGGTCGCAGAGTGGGCTTCCCGCCTGGGCGCTCGCTCGATGGGCAGCACGATAGTCAGGTTGAACGGCGACGTGGGCGTCATCTTCGAGGACTGGCTTCGCAAAAATTTCCCCGACCGGGCAGAGAAAGTGTTGAATAAAATCAAGGATTGCCACGGCGGGCAGCTTGGCGACAGCCGGATTAAAACGAGAATGACCGGCGAAGGAAATTATGCGGAAATCATTTGGAACCAGGTCAGGCTTGCCAAGCGGAAGTTTTTTGAGGGGAAAACAATCCCGCCTTACAATTTGGAATTGCACGAGCAGATGAAGAATCCGCAGTTGACGCTTTTTTGAACATGCTCTCAAATTGGGAATTCTATTTCCCACTCACCTACAACCGCTCCGTCAAAACATCCCCTTCCACATTCGCCTGCACGACGTACATGCCCCCGGGAAAATTGCTGCAGTTCCACATCTTCATTTTGCAGGTTTTCATCTCCAAAATTTCCAACGTGGTCAACCGGAAGCCGGGAAATGAAATCTCCGCCCTTCTTTTGCCTCGCTTTTTTCACTTTTCACAAAAACATTTCTGACATGAAATTCAAATTGTTTCTCACGGTTGCCTTGCTTTCGCTGCTCTATGCTTGCGGCGTCAAGTCGGCGCAAAAATCCCAGGAAAAAGACCAAAAGCTGACGGCGGCGACTGCCACCGTTTCGCCCGAACTCATGAAAGGGCACGAGCTTTACCAAACCAATTGCAGCAAATGCCACCCGGCTTTCGAGGTAAAATCCAAGCCGGTGGAAAGGTGGCAGCAAGTGCTCGAGCCGATGATTAAGTTCAAAGCCAAAATGAGCGAAGAAGATGGCAAGCTCGTCTCCGCTTATGTTTGGAACGAACTGGGCGGCATGCCGGGCAAATAAATTCCGCAGCAAACGTCGGCGAGGTTTTGAACCCTGTTGATTACCCATATAATAGCGGCTTGAAAATCAGCCGGTTAATTAGCCCCAGAGGGGCGGCGATGTTTGTAGCAATGCCGCAACCCC
>CAZHLB010000618.1:0-4512 GCA_964533005.1 uncultured Saprospiraceae bacterium | reverse complement strand
TTGTCTTGGCTCTCAACACTTTATGAGATTCAAATTTTTGTTGTAGGGTAGTGTAGGTTGGAGATTTTAGATTTGCTGCTCACCAATGACTTAAACTATGAATGAGGAAGCTATCAAGGAGTTTATTTCCATCAATTTCATTCGATTGATTGCTGAAGGGGAAGGGTTTATCGTGACCCGACCGGGTTTTGATTTGGGCGAAGATTTAATGGTAAAACAAGTCCGCAAAATTGATGCGGTTGGCAAGTTCACATATTACACGAGTGGTAGAATGATTGAGTTGCAACTAAAATGCACCTCGGATTCCAGAATGAAAAAGAGAGGGGACTTTTTAAAGTTCCGACTGAAAACCAGGAATTTCAACAACCTGATTTTCAGGCAGGAAGAACGAAAAACAGAAAAGATTGCCCCCCTGTTGCTCATCGTTTTGACATTGCCAGTGGATAGGAAAAAATGGCTTGAAATGGACTTGGAAAACGGCGGCATGAGAATAGCGGGAAAGGCATTTTGGTATTTGCCGCCAATTGGCTCCGAGATGATATTCGGGAAATCGCACGTGAACATCTCTATCCCAATTGAAAATCAAGTAGCTTTGGATTTCTTTTCGAATCAATTCAATCAATATTATCAGTCATGAAAACTCCGATAGCAAAGGCTGAAAGTGTGCTCGCTTTCCTACGTTTTAAAGGTTGGGAAGTAGAGAAAAAAACGAATGTTTTCTACATCATGAAGCCGCCGCCAAGCATTACTCCATCGGACTTTCGATTGCAATTTCCACATCTGGAGGATGCTCGTGCGTACAAAGTGGTGATAACTGAAATCGTAAAAGACACTGCTAATTTGTATGAATGGAATGAATGGGCTTTGCTAAAGCTATTATCCAAAAGCCCGGAGGAGGTAGAAAAAGTCCTGAAACAAGGCTTGGTCTTGCAGGAAGGAGGCAAAATGGCTGTTGCTGCCTGAAAATCAATCTTCGATTATCATCTCATCCAGCGGCACTTCCAAACCGGGGCAGACATTTTCTCCGGACAACGTCCTGCCTGCAAATCCTTCCACCACTTCAGGCTCCGCTTCATTTTCCCGGTAGATATAAACCCTTTCTTCATCCGGGTCAATCAGCCAACCGAGGCGGACGCCATTTGCCATCCAGACATCCATCATTTTTTCCTGGAGACGTTTCAGGTTGTCATTTATCGGCAGAATTTCGACCGCCAGCTCTGGCGCAACCGTGACGAAACTTTCCTCCACATCATGCAAGGCTGTAAAAATTTCCCAACGCTCACCGGAAATCCAGGTTGCATCGGCTGCACGGGTCGAGCCATCCGGCAAATCAAAACCTGCGTTCGAACCGAGCACGTGACCCAGACCTGTTCTTTTCTGCCAAAATTTCAAATGAAAACCAACGCTTGCTTCCCATCCGCCCTGCCCGGCAAAGGAAAGCGGCATCAAAATGACCCGTCCATCGCTCAACCGCTCCATTTGAAGTTCTTCGTATTCACGATTGAATACGAGGAATTCTTCCTTCGACAAGCGCCATTCTGAAATCATCGGACCTCGCAGAAAAATCTGGAAAAATGGATTGGATTTTTGTGCTGTTGCCATTTGATTAATCCTTAAACGGACTCCTCGCCACCCAATCATCCGGCGGTCGCAGATACTCCAAAAGCGTCGGTAAAATCTTGTTCATCAACCTGTTATTCGCACGGATGTAGCAAAACATCTCGTGCGCCACCGCCCCGACGGAGCTTTTGATTTCCATCGCCGTGCGAGCATAAATCACCCGCTCGACCCGCCGCTCGATGCCTTCCCGAAGGATGTCGAAAAGCATGTTGTGATACAGGTGGCAGTCTTTGTTACAGGCTTGCTCGAAGCCGAGAAAATGCGCTTCCAATTCCCGCCCGTTCAAAATCGTAGTGAAATAGCCGACCAACTCGCCGTTTTGGAAATAGCCGGTCACCCGGAAGCGGCCGCCGAGGCGCAATTTGAGGTCGGGCATGTAGTTTTCGTGGAGGACGGTCATGTTGAAACTGGCAGTGTCCACCACGCTTTTGTACAATTCATACAGCCGGGTTTTGTTGGCAATGATTTGATTTTCAGTCAGTTCCCGTTTTTCCAGGCTCGTCGCCATTTTGAAAGCCCGCTTTGCCCGCACCCGGTATTTCGAGGTGATTGCCGCCAGGTAATCCTCGAAAGTTTTCCAGGCGGCGGGCAGTTCCATCACCATGTTCGGGTGAAAAGTGAACTCCCGAAACTTCCTCGCCACCAGCACCTGACCCGGCGCACGATGCTCCTCCTCGATGTCTTTGATGAAAATGCCGTCCAGCTTTAAGCCCTTCTTTTCCCAGTGTTTTTGGGTGGAAATGAGCGCTTCTTCGAGCAGGTCGAAGGCAGCGGCTTTGTCCAGTTTTGCCTCCGGCAAAAAATGAAAACCATGCTCGCCAGTCAAAAGCAGGCTGCCGCAAACGAGCAAATTGTGCTCGAACTGGCTGGCGACGAAGTTTTTCAGCGAGTTGGAAACCGCCCGAATCACGCAGGGATATTTCGGTTTCACGCTCAAATCCTGCACGCTGCGGTCGGGGCGGAAGTTGGAAAGCTGGCAGTAGGCGACGCCCACCGGCGCATTGTTTTTGTAAAAAACCAGGTAGCTGAAGCGCATCCGGGGCGGCGGGTTGTCCTCAACAACGGAGAGGTAGGCACGTTGCAAAAAGAGGTTGTCCGGCTGCGCTCGTTCCCAATCTTTTGGCAATTCTTCCACGGAAGAAAACAAGGCGAAGCGGTAGCCTTTCGACAGTTCATACTCATTCCGACCGGCGCTTGGAGCTGGTTTGAAAGACAAATCAGGCAACTTGGAGCGAAAGTCAAATGGCTGAACAGGAGGCATTTGCGGAGCGTTTGCCACCGCCTGCCTCGTCGTGAACTGACAAAGGAAGTGGTTGAGCACGAACAGACCGAAGAGGCTAAAAATGGCGGTGCAAAGCATAGGTAGTGAGAGGAAATCTGGTAAACAGCAGGGTTGACGGAGGGCTTTTTTTTTGGAGAAAAATTCTTTCAAAAAACAGCCTATCGTCGACCCGAAGGTAACAGCTTAACCAAGTGGGGGGTTTGGGGCGGAGGTGTTTAACGAAAAATTTTGGCTGTAGTTTTCGACGCAATGTTTGGTGTAACCTGACTAAAATCAGCCAGTTCTGCTGGAAAGCATCAGCCGCTGAATGAAGATGAGAAAGTAGATTTGGCGAATTAGAGCCCACCTTTCCGAAAGTTTCAGACTTTCGGAAAGGTCGCTTGCCCGGTAATTGAAACCCACCTTTCCGAAAGTTTCAAACTTTCGGAAAGGTGCGTCCCTCCACCAAACCACCAAATCACCAAATGACATGAAATACCCACTCGATAATCCCCACCACCTGCCCGCCGCCGTGGTCGCCGCCCAACTGGAAACCGACCCAGCCAAAGGCTTGAGCGCCAGTGAAGCCGCCCATCGCCTGCGCCAATTTGGCGAAAACGTCATCGAAACCAAGCGGCGCAAACCCTGGTATTTGATTTTGCTGGCGCAATTCGTCAGCCCGCTGGCATGGGTACTGGCGGTGGCGGGCGGGTTGGGTTTTGCCTTCGGCGAATGGATGGAAGGCATCGCTATCATCATTGTGCTGCTGTTCAATGCGGGCATCGGTTTTTGGATGGAATGGCAGGCGAACCGTTCGATGGATGCCTTGCGGAAGCTGGCGCAAACGAGCGGAAAAGTCTATCGGGACGGCTCGCTCAAAAAAGTAAATGCCGCCGAAATCGTCCCCGGCGACCTGGTTTTCCTCGAAGCTGGCGACATGCCACCTGCCGACGGCCGCATTTTGGAACAAACCAACCTCGAAACCAAAGAAGCTGCCCTGACCGGCGAAAGCACCCCAGTAAAAAAACAAACCGACCCGCTGCAAGGCGAAGTCGGCGTCGCCGACCGCTCGAACATGGTTTTCAAAGGCACGGTCGTCACCGCAGGAAACGCCAAAGCCATCATCACCGCCACCGCCGCTAAAACGGAATTGGGCAACATCGCCCAACTCACCGGCGAAGCCGAAAAAGAAGCAACTCCTCTCGAAAAAAGGCTGAATGTATTGAGCCGCAAGCTCCTCTGGCTCACGCTGGTTTTGACCGCCCTGATTTTTGCCGCCGGGGTTTGGCAGGGTCGGGAATTGATGGTGATGATAAAAACTGCCATCGCACTTGCCGTTGCCGCCATTCCCGAAGGGCTGCCCATCGTGGCGACCATTGCGCTGGCGAGAGGAATGCTGCGGCTCGCCAAGCATTCGGTCATCGTGAAAAAACTGAGCGCCGTTGAAACGCTCGGCTCGACGCAGGTCATTTTTACGGATAAAACTGGGACGCTGACGGAAAATGAGTTGTCGGTGGATACGGTGGTTTTTGAGTTTGGCAAGGCAAGTTTCGAGCAAGCTGAAAGCAAAGCCGATGACTCGAAAAATGACCGTTCCTCTTCTGAGCGGCGGGGTTTTGAGACCCCGCAAG